>NZ_JBQQBW010000053.1:0-46860 GCF_052245415.1 Streptomyces sp. 8N706
AGACAACGGAGCTCCCTCGAACTGCGACTTCGACACTCACAGTCCGACAGGGGCTCCGTTGCCACGTCAACCCAGCCCATCTCCGCCCTTGACACGCCACGTCCCCCGGCTAACTTCCCGGTCTTGGGCTTTAGGCAGCCACCATGGGGCGAGCCTCGAAGATCATGGCCCCAACGTCGTGCTTTACCGGGCAGGTCCACAGACTGCCCGACGCGCCATCAGCTTACGGGGCCATGATCACTCGCCCCAAAGCAGCTCCAGCCCAAAGCAGCTCCAGCCCAAAGCCGCTCCGCCGACCTGACTGCGCAGGCAGGTCACTTCCCTGTGCGGGCTTAGCCGCCTCATACTTCGTCTGTGACCTATGTTCAGGAGAACGACCCCATGGACGGCTATATCCGTTTGCGACGGGAACAGCCAGATCTATTCCGCAACGAGGAAGGCTCGGGTGCGATCGATATTGTCGATCCCAGCCAGGCCCCCGCGAACGCCGGTGCCCTAGGCCTGGTGTATCAGGACCCCTACCTCCGCTTGCTGCGGGACCCGGTCCGCTTCCCTGACGGCCGCCTTGGCACCTACCTGCGGATCCTCAGCACCGCTGATGCCCCCAGCGGCGCGATCCTGCCTGTCGTAAATGGCCGCATTCTCTTGTTGGAAAACTATCGCCACGCCATTCGCGCCTGGACGCTGGAAATCCCTCGCGGCTTCGGTACCGACGGGCTCACCGCAGAAAGCAACGCCTTGAAGGAACTCGACGAGGAACTCTCGGCACGGGTGGAGTCGATCACACCCATCGGCACCGTCCATCCGGACACCGGCCTGCATTCCCAACTGGTGCACCTCTTCTTCGCCCGGCTGACCGCCACAGGCCCACTGGAGACAGCAGCGGGAATCCGCAGCCTGGTCACCTTCACTCCCGACGAACTCGACAGAAAAATCATCGACGGCACCATCACTGACGGCTTCACCCTCGCCGCCCTCACTCAAGCCCGCCTCCGACACCTTCTCTGAAACTCAACCGGTGTCTTCACTCTCGTCAGGAGCGTTGAGGGTGGCATCGTCGTCAGGTCGGTGAACCGTCCTATGCGATGAAAAGCCTGATTCTTCCATTCGCCTGATCAGGCCGTTCCACTCGTCTCTGGTCCTGTCGAACTTCACCTGCATCAGATCGACGCTTGTCTCGAGCTGCTTTCCCGCCCGCCGCTGATCCCGGCCGACCACAGCGAAACGGACGACGGCCTTAGAGGCCTCCGCCGCGATGGAATCGGCTACTTCTCCCGCTACCTCGATGTACGGGTCGGTATCGAACATGACGGAGATGACCGAACCTAGCGTGTGAATACTAAACTTGATGATCGGTTGCCACCGATCTACTACACCTTCGCGTCGCCTACCAACGATCCCACTGAGCTGCTCGGCAAGAGACACGTACCGGTTGTATACGTCTTGGCCGCGGGCCGTGAACTCCTCAGGCGTCTCCAGCAGGCGCTCAGGCTCTTGGAGGAGATACAGGAGACTGTCCTTGTAGAGCGTCCACTCATCAGTTCCCCTCGCCCGCCACACGTGGTCAAGCTCGAGCCCGGTAAACCCGACATTCAGTGGGTTTTGAATCAGAGCGAACGCCTGTTGCTGGAGCATATGAAGAAGTTCGTCCGCCGACACACCTCCGCTCCTGGAGATGATGCGATCCTCTTGCAGAGCCGTACGGTCCAGTGAGTCTGCAGGTGTCAGCGGGTAACGGCTCAAAGCATCTGCCAGGGCGGTGTTGTACTTCAAATCGCCGAGCTGCTTGAGCTCGGCTGCAAATGGTTTCGTCCGATCGTATTTACCTTCTGCCGGGTTGGTATCGTCAGCTACGACAAACGCCTTGTAGAAGCGCTCTCGTGTAACTGATTCACTGTCTAGCGCCCACCGGGAGACGTCTCTCAGCCGGGCCTGCAACCGCCGTGTGTCCTCCTCATCGAGCTCGAAGTCACGCTGCAGGGGCTCGGCCTCGAACATTGACATGGTCAGCAGGTGTCGGTGGAATGAAGTACCGAGTTTAAGGCGGGTGAGCCGTGCGTTCTCATCGTTGTCCCAGGACAGTCGCAGGCAGCTCCCTGTCGCTACATCACCGACAGCCTCCCGCCACGCCCGTTCTCCCTCGGACTGAACAGTGAACTCCCGCTCCTCCACCAGGCTGGTCTCGTTGTACAAATAGGGAACGATCACTGAATCGCCGAGCAATGCCTTGAATGCCTCGCGTGAAACGCCGCCATTCTGGAAATCCTGATACACGGCATGATTATTGAGGAAGAATGCGCGGTTGACGATGACCTGCTGAGAATTCAGGAGTGCCCGCAGGTACTCGTGACGTACTGCTCGCAGGCGCGCGTCGGCCACTTTGGCGTGCCGCAACGACCGGCCATGCTCAAGCATGGAACCGAGCAGCTCCCGCGGTACCCACTGGTTGTCAAGGCACTGAGCCACCACTGCAACCGGCTTTAGATCACTATTGACGACCCTGTTGAACTCTCCGCCTGCCGTAGCCGACATCACTCACACACCTCTCAACGACAGCTGGTGGTTCCCAACGATCCCTGATCAAAGCGCGCAGACAAGCGCAAACTTTGCATCTGATCACTCCTGATGTATATCTGAAAGCCGTTGGCGGGGATGTTGTCCAGGGTGACAGCAAGTTAGTCCTCGACCTGTTCCGCTCCTTCGCCGTGCTTCACCAGTACGGGCACGGAGCGCGTCATTCCGCCCTTCAGTGTCACCCGTATGGCGTAGTCGGGGGAGAGGCCTCCAACCTGCACGGACGCTCCCACGTGGAGGGAGGTGTGTCTGAAGACGAAGGCCAGCACGATAGCTACCAGGCAGGCCAGCGCCACATTGCGCCCAACCCAACGGAAGCCCCACATGTTGCGCTCAAGGCCGTACGCGGCGTTCTCGTTGGCCACCATCGGAAAGCGGGAGTCCTGCCCTAGGTAGCGCACTTGATCGGTGGCAGCCTCGATCTCTTGATCGGCGGCCACAGGGTTGGCCGCTTCGCGCCGCCTGCTCAGCAGTTGCACCCCAGTGACCGCCGCGATCGCCCGTCGCCAGATGTCGCGCTGCGTCGGGTTGCCGCCTTCCTGCAGGTGCGCAGCAGTTGGGGCGTGGGACGGCCGCCCCATTGCTCGTACATCCCGTCCTGGGCGGCCCGTCCCGCGTTGCCTACCTGGACTGAGAACAGGTAACCGCCGATACAGCCGAGAGAGCACCAAGTGCGATGGACACAGCTGGGTAGGCCTTCGTGCCGAGCGTTACGGCCGTGATAGTGACGGGCGCAATGCCCAACAAGCCCGGGGTAAGCCGGGCCTTCCGTTCATAGGCGCTCAAAGTCACGGTGGACTTCCTACCAGAAACTAGCCATACCTGTACATGCGATTGAATGAGGTGAGTGACGACCTATCCTCTGTCCTCTGCGGGCGAGGGGATCTGCAGGCCTCGTGCAGTCGCTGCCACGAGCCGGCCTCTTCCGGTTTCCGCAGGCCGGGAGGGCGGAAGTGTCGGACGAGCTCCTGCATCAACGGCGCCATCCCACAGTTCATCCGACGCGTTCCACGGCGACGTAGCCAGTCCCCGTCGGCCCCCGCCAGCTCTTCCAGCGCGGTCCGCCGTGTCTCCCCGGCCAGCTCTAGCCGGCTGAGCGTGCGGACCGCTGCGAGTACATGGGTGGCATCGGTGCGCTGGCGGCCCCCGGAGTTCAGCAGCTCTGCCTCCATGCCGTTAAATTGACACACGCAGTTCTCGATGCGGTTCACGTCCTCGCGGCGCGGCGCCCGCCTTACCCGCCGCCTTGTCTCGCACCGGCTCGATGCCTGGGGCCACCGGTACGACTGCCAGGCCAAAGGAGCGCTGGGCTGATCAACGCCGAGCCGGCCGCCAACCCCGCCACGGGCACGTACCCGGCCGGGACTTCCACGTCCGCCTGACCGAGACCGGGGGCACCCTCCGCGTAGAGGTCACCGACACCTGTACCGAACGCGTAGCCGTGCTGTCCTCCCAGGAGCCGCCGGGCGAGGCCGCATCGGGCCGGGGCCTGCTCATCGTCGCGCGGATGGCGACCCGTTGGACGGTCACCCGCGCGTCGGCGCACCGGGAAACCGTATGGGCGGAGCTGCACCTCCGGTGAAGGACGGGCGACCGCCACCGGTCAGCCGTTTTCACGCCAACGACCAGCAGTTTTCGGCAAGGACACGCCCGTTGTCCGACCCGCGGACTAACCTCATGCGGCCGTGCGGTCGTGCGCCATGCGACCCGTCCACACCGCGGAAGACCGAGGGAAAGTGCTGTGACGACCATGCCCGACGACCGCCCCGGGTACCGGATCTCCATCCTCGACGAGGACCCGTTACGCGCACGCAAGGAGGCGCGCGAACTCCTCGCTGCGATCGCCGACGACCCGGGCGCAGTGCTGGACGTCCCCGGGCACCGCACGCCCGGTGGTACGGACAAGGGTGGGCTGTCCGTCGACACGATCGGGGTGGTGATCAGTGCAGGCTCACTGGTCGCGGCCGGGGTGCAGATCTGGCTGGCCCGCGTACCGCAGCGGACGATCGTCGTGAAGCGGCCCGACGGCGCAACCCTCCACATCGCCGGGAAGGAGGCGCGCGAGGACGACGAGCGGATCGAGCGGTTCCTCGCGGGCGGCACCGGGCACGCGCACGACGCGGGCGGCAGGGCTCCCGGCGACAACGCGGACGGCGACGGCAACGGAACGGCGACGGGCTGAGCGCACATGACCGACAACGACCGGTACGCCATGCTCATCGGCGTCTCCACGTACGACAGCGACGCCTACCACGATCTGCCGCCCGTCCGGGCCGACCTGCACTACATGCGGGCGGTGCTGGAGAACACCGAGATCGGCATGTACAACGACTGCGCGATGGTCGCCGAGCCGACCCGCGCGGAGATGCTGCACGCTGTGGAGACGTTTCTGGAGGAGCGGCAGCCGAGCGAGACGGCCCTGCTGTACTTCAGCGGGCACGGCGAGTTCTGCGAGGACGACAACCAGCTGTACTTCCTCACCCGGGACGCCGACCCGGAGGATCTGCCGGGCACGGCGGTGCCGGCGGAGTTCCTGGAGCGGATGCTCCAGTCCTGCCGGGCCTCGTCGAAGCTCGTGCTGCTGGACTGCTGCTCCAGCGGCTCCGTCGTCCAGGGCTGGACCGCCAAGGGCGCCCCGGGCACGGACCAGCAGCCCGCGCCCAGCACCCTGCTGCGGCCGACCGGCGTGTACTTCATCACCGCGTCCGACGCGCTGCAGTCCGCGTCCGCGATGGCGCCGCCCGGGTCCACGCTCGGCACGTCCCGATTCACCGGTGAGATCGTGGAGGGACTGCGCAACGGGCGGATCAAGGGCGGCGGCTGGATCACGCCGGACGACCTGTTCGACTACCTGACGGCGCAGATGGCGCGCAATGGGGTGCCCGAGGAGCAGCGGCCCACCAAGTCCACGATCCGGGCCACGCGGAGCCTGCCGTTCGCGCGGTCGGTGGCGCGCCCCGTCCACCTCCCTGCACTGCCGCGCGACGCCGCGGACGCGCCGCGGCTCTCCCCCGCCCTGGCGAAGGCCCGGGAACTGGCGGCGCTGGACGCTCGGGACGGCGTGGACTGGCAGCGCCTGATGCGTTACTACGTGCACTGCCTCACCTCCGAGGCGGCGGCCGGCATGCTGCCCGACCGCGACAGCGGGCGGGATGCGGGGTACTTCCTGCTGGGCAGGGGCGAGGAGACCATCCAGTCGGGGCGGGGCTCGACCTTCCCGGCTCCTGCCCAACTGCCCAGGCCCCAGGCCCGGCGGGGCAAGGCGGGCGGCGATACGGGAACGCAGCAGGAGTACTGGTACGGCTATCCGGCCGTCACGCTCCCCGTACGCGAGGGAGGCGGCCGGGGGAGGCGTACGGCGGTGCGGATCGCGCCGCTGCTGATCCAGCAGATGGAGCTCGCACCGGACGAGAACGGCCGGGACGTGCTCCGGCCGACCGGGGTTCCGTCCCTGCACACCGGTGTCGTCTCGGAATTGCTGGACGAGGACGACGCGGCCGACCTCGTCGCGCGCTGGCAGCCGACCTGGCAGGAGGGCAACGACACGCAGATGCTGCGGGCCGTACGGCAGTTGCTCGAGGAGCTGGGGCTGCCGGAGCTGGAGCCGCTCGATCCGTACGCGCTCAGCGAGCGGACGGTGATGCAGGCGCTGCGGCCCGGCGTGCACAACGCGGCCGTGCTGCTGGTGCCGTCGGGTGTGGAGGCGAACGCCACACAGGCCCTGGTGGACAACCTGCTGCAGATGTCGGCGCGGACCGGGCAGATCCCCGGCACCGCGCTGGACGCACTGCTGAGCGGCGGTGAGGCGGACGCGGGGGCGGGGTCCGCGGCCGTCGTGGTGGCGCCGGGGCCGTGCAACGAGAGCCAGGAGCTGGTGGTCTCCTCGGCGATGACGCGGGCGCTGACGGTGGCCACAGGGCCGCCCGGAACGGGCAAGAGTGAGGTGGTCACGGCCGTCGTCACCACCTGTGTCGCCGCGGGGCAGTCCGTGCTGGTCGCCTCGACGAACAACGAGGCAGTGAACGTCGTCGCCGAACGCTGCGACGCCATAGCGCCGGGGCTGCTGATGCGGACGGGCAACGCGGAGGCGCTGGAGCGGGAAGCGGCGAAGCTGGAGCGGCTGCTCGGCGAGCCCGTGGAAGGACCGCGACGGAGTTCGGCGACGGTGGGCGGGGAACTGCGCAACACCCGTGGACGGGCCGCCGGGCACCAGGCCGAGGCGGAACTCCGCGTCGGCGAAGAGGAGCAGCTGCTGGATCTGCTCCGGGAACGGGGGGAACGCGCCGACTCGCTGGAACTGCCGCTGGCGCTCCTGGAGAGCGTCTGGGCTGCGGCTGCGGCCGAGGACGGCACGGCCGCGCTGGGCCGCTGGGAGGGCAGGGCCCGGAAGGTGGCCGGGGCCCCCTGGTGGCTGCTCGGCCGGTGGCGCAGGGCGCGGGCCCTGGCCGCGCTGGTCGCGGCGGGCGGTACCTCGGAGAGCGACGGGGCGCGGTGGCCGGGGTGGGCCGGCGAGCAGCCCGTGCTGCCGGAGCTGCTGGAGGCCCTGGCGGACGCAGTGGCCGTGGAGCGCCGACTGCGGGAGCTCGTACCCAGGCACACCGGGTGGGACGAGGAACTGCTGAAGCAGTCGCGGCTGGAGATGGCGGATTCGCTGTCGGAGCTGTCCGCGGAACTGTCCCGGGCGGTGTCGGCGGAGGCACTGGCGCGGGCGCGCGGGCTGATGGGCCAGCGGCTTCAGGCGCTGCGAGGACGCTCCGGGTACCAGAAGAGCCAGCGGAACCTGATGACGCACATCAAGGGATGGGCGATCAGCACCCACTCGGTTCGGCAGCTGGAACTCACCCCGAAGCTGTTCGACCTCGTCGTCATCGACGAGGCCAGCCAGTGCTCCGTGCCGTCGGTGCTGCCGCTGCTCTTCCGGGCCCGGCGGGCACTGATCATCGGTGACCCGATGCAGCTGGGCCACATCGCCGCCATCGCGCCCCAGCAGGAGCGGCAGGCACGGGTCCGGGCCGGGCTGAGTGCGGCGCAGCTGGAGGACCACCGGCTCACGTACCACGTGTACTCCGCGTACCACGCCGCCGCGCAGCACGGCGACACCGCCCTGCTGCTCGACGAGCACTACCGGTGCCACCCGGAGATCGCCGATGTCGTCAACGGCTACTGCTACGCGGGCCAGTTGCGGGTGCTCACCGACGTACGACGACGGGTTCCGGCGCTCGACCCGGTGGGTGCGGCCGCTCCGGCGCCGGTGCTGGGCTGGGTGGACGTGCCAGGCGGCGAATCGGCGCGGGGCGGTGGCGGGCAGTCGTGGCGCAACGACGCCGAGGCGGCCGTTGCGCGGCGGGTGGTGGACGAACTACTCGCGCGGCTGCCGCAGGACGCCACGGTGGGTGTGGTGACGCCGTTCCGGGCGCAGAAGGAGGCGCTGGCGCGGGTGTGGCGCGACGACGACCGGGTGCGGGTCGGGACGGTGCACGCGTTCCAGGGCGGGCAGCGCGACGTGATGGTGCTGAGCCCGGTGGCCACACTCAACACCCCGCCCAGGACGACGTACTGGGTGGCGAGCCAGGTCAACCTGTGGAACGTGGCGATCACCCGGGCCAAGTCACAGCTGATCACCGTGGGCAGCCACGCGTTCTGGCAGGGGCAGAGCGGTCTTCCGGCGTTGCTCGCCGGGCGCTCGGTGCTGCTGGGGGCGGGGACCGGAGATGACCGCGGCCCGGGTGCCGGGGACGGCATCGGCGGCGCCCAGGGTGCGGCCGGCCCGGGAATCGCGTTCCGCGAGGAGCTCGCCGACCGGCTCCACCAGTACCTCGGCGGACGCGGCATCACCGATCTGGAGCGCGCGGCGGTGGTCGGCGGCCACACGGTGGATCTGCTGTTCACCGCGGGCGGCGATAACACGGCGGTGCTGATCGACACGGGCCCGCCACCCGGCCGGGACCCGGCGCGGCATCTGCGGCTGACGCATGCGCGGGGCGACCTGCTGACTGGTCTGCCGTCGGGCGGCCATGGGGCGAAAGCGTGCGAAGTGATCCGGACGGTGCGGGTGCCGGCGTGGCGGGTCCTGGCGGGCGAGGACACGCTGGCGCCGCTGTTCGACTGAGCCCGCGAAGTGCCGGGCCGGGAGGGTGCGAGGCCGGGTCAGCGCTGGAGTAGGCAGCGAACGATGTACGTCATGTGCTGGACGTTCCCGGCCCGCAGCCAGTCCATGACCTGGCCCGTGCCCTTACTGGACGTCACTGGACCCTCGGCGCAGTTACGCAGCCAGGTCGCCCCGGCGCTGGCGGTCACTCCCCTGAACTCGGGCAGATCGCGGATCCGGCGAGCCGCCGTCCGGATGCCCGCCGTGCGGTCGGGCCCTGCGTTCAGCACCTTGCACAGCGCGCACCAGTTGCCGGTGGTGTAGCGGAGGACACCCCAGGGCGGGCCTCCGCCGCCCCGCTTCTGGGCGAGAGCGGTGACCGGCTGCACGCCGTAGTCGCCATACGCGAGCCGTGACAGGTAGTCGCGGCCGCTCGCCCGTATCTCGTGCCACATGTGCCAGTCGCCGCGGGGCTCTTCGTGCAGCTCACCCAGTTCCAGCATGTCGTCCGTGACCTGGGGGAAGCTCCCGCCGAGCACGGCGGCGGTCCGCCAGGTCGCCAGGGGGAGCACGGCATCCAGGGCTCGCAATGCCTCCTTGCCCGCGCCGGGGCGGCCGAGGAGGACACTGCCCAGGTCCAGCAGCAGATCGACGGGCACGTCCGGGTCTGCCTGGGCCAGGAGTTGGCCGACGGCCTCTGTCGTACGACCGTCCCACTCCCCTGGCACGCGTACACGAATGCCGACCCCGCAGCCGTAGCGGTGAGCTGTCGCCAGGGCTGCGGACTGCTGGGCCTCGCTCCGCTCAGGCCCGGTCACCGGGCGGAGCAGGCGAGAGTGCCCAGCGCACTCGGACAGGATCTCAGACAATGCCGGGATCTGCGCGTCCTCGGCGAAAGGGGCGTCGACCCAGCCGGGAGGACGGCGGTGTGCTCTCCTCACCCGGTTCAGTTCCTTGTGCCAGTGTTGACCGCACCCCTTCCCAGCATGCCGAGTCCCTAAGTGCGTGGCGTGCGTGATCGTTGAAGATTCTTGCAGGGGGAGAGTTTGTATTCCTTGTCTGGCCGGCCCGGTAGTGGTTGGGGGGCCTTGGTGGGGCCGAGGGGCCGTTCCAGGAGATGGGTGTCGTCGGGCCAGGCGGCGAGGAGGGCATCGCCCGGCACCTGGCGGGCGGCGTAGCGCAGCGCGAGGGCGACGACCACGATGTCGTCCAGGGGGCCGATGACGGGCAGGAACTCGGGGATCAGGTTGATGGGGCTGGCCACCCACAGTCCTGCGATGAGCACGGCGATCTTCGCCCGGCGCGGGACCCGCGGGTCGCGCGAAGGCGGCGGACGGTGGTGAGGCAGTCGGGGAGGAAGGCGGCCAGGTCGCGCAAATGCCAGGAGGCAGGCGGCGGGCCAGCAGCAAGAGCACGCCCCAGCAGGCCGGCATGCAGGCCACGGCGATGCCGAGAGCGATCAGCCAGCTGCGCATAATCTCAAACGCTCCGCTCCCTGGAAACTACTCTGCGTGGCCGTGGTGGCGTTCTCGATGATCGGCAGACCACGGCTCCCTCGCCGCGTTCGGCCGGCACAGCATGAGCAGTGATACTGGCCCGCTTATGGCTCAATTTCGCGAACCCACAGGTCAACCCGTGTGGCCTGGGTTTCGAGACCCCCGGCCCTGGGCCCGCGCCGAGCCGTCCGGCAGGCACCGGCGGCTCCGCCCGGACCGCGTGCCGCCGCCTCCGCCCGGGCGGTGGCACGGTGTGCAGTGGACTGCCTCGGCGCGCGACGCGACGACCGGGAGCGCGGCTGGTTGCAGACGATGGCGCCTGCAGCTGCCCAGTTCAGGCTGTGGCCGGTCGCTGCCGCGGCATCGGGGCGCGGCTACGTGCCCTGCCCGTACCGGCGGTCGGGAGCCTCCTTGAGGCACTGTCGCACACGGCCCTCAACGCCTGCTCAACCAGCTTGACCTGCTCGAGCATGGCGCAGGCCCAGTCACGTTCGCATGCGTAGAAGTCGGTTATTTCGGAAGGATTTGCCCGAGCGGGTTCCGCCAGGACCGATTGGGCGACTTCGCTCAGGCCCGCCTGCATCGCGATGATGTCCGCCTGGAGGTGCAGGCTGACCACGTGGGCCAGCTCGACGGGATGCCGGTGCAGCGTCTCCTCGTGCCGCCAGCGTGGTGGAGCGAACTCGAACAGCCAGGTCTTTGCCGACTGCAGGAAGCCGGGCGAGGTCGGCGGGCCTACCGTGCCGGGCCAGCGCTCAGGGGGGTCCGGGCGCTGTCCGAGCCGGTCGGCGCCGACGGGCGGCATCAGGTCGAGGTGCTCGAGGCGGGGGGTCGGGTCGGGCGGAGGTGTCGGATGTGCCACGTGCGCTCCCTTGCTCCTCACCGCCCTGACGTGAGCCCGGCATGCCAACGGCTCATATCGCCTGTCGGCGGACCGTCTCCCGACTGAGGGGCGATGTCCGGCAGGGCGGATACGGTCGCGGTCGCTTCCTAGAGGGAGGCGAGCCGGACGAGGACGTGGGAGGCCCCTGTCCCGCTCGTCGGTGAGCCGCGGCCTGGTCGGCTTGCCGGATGACGTGGAAACGGAAAGTACCTAGTTGGCGCAGGTTGCACAAGGGCTCTTGCACATGCCATTTGGCGTTGCCGGCGGTCGGGCCCGGCGGCGCTGCCGCCAGCCGCGGGGTGCTGTCGGCGACGGCGCCGCGTCACCGGACTGGCGAGCCCGGTGGCCCTGCGGGTGCACGATACTCGGCCACCCATGTGCCCAGGGCGTAGTGGATCACACCGCCGAGTCGGTCGGGATGGATGACTGTGCCGTCGGGGGGTGGGCCTGGTGGGGGTGCGCAGTGGTGCTGCGTGGCCCTGGATTCGGGGCTGGCTATCCGGCGGCCCGAGAGCTGCAGCGTTCCCCTGAAGATGGGGGAGCCACGCGGCGCTCGCTCTGGGGGGCTCCCACATCCGTTGACACCCGACGAGGGGCGGCACACGGTTGGGCGGTGCGTCCGAAGCTCGCGATCTGGCGTGGGAGGCGATGCTGCTGCTCGGCGCACAGATCGTTGTCGACTGGCTCGCGGATGGGCTGGGTCGGTCGCCGAGATGGAGCGGTTCGTACGCGACCGGATCCACAACCCCAATGCGTGGTCGACGTTGCTCGTGAATCAGCGTGCGACTCGCGAGAGTTTCTACACCGCAGCGCGGCGCGACGTCGCTCTGCCGCCCGGCCACTCGGGCCGATGGCCCATCCAATACCATTGAGGTCCGCAGCATTGCCTTCCGGCCGACACGACCGTGCGGCGTCTTCTGGCCCGGATCGACGGCGACGTACTGGACCAGGCGGTCGGCCGCTGGCTCGTCGACCGTCGCCCCAGCATCGACACGGGCGAGCTGCGCGGGCTGGCCGTGGACGGTAAGAGCCTGCGCGGAGCCGCCAGGGGGCCGCTGGATCCACCTGCTCGCCGCCCTGGACCACGTCACCGGCCTGGTCCGGGCGCAGTTGGACGTGCAGGAGAAGACCAACGAAAATCACCTGCTTCCCTCCGCTGCTGGAGACCGTCGCCGACCTGGCCAGCGTGGTCGTCACCAGCGACGCCGCGCGCACGCCGCCTGCTTCCTGGGTCGTGAAGCCCACTACATCGTGATCGTCAAGGGCAATGAAGAAGCTGCGTAAGCAGCTCAAATCCCTTCTCTGAAAGGAGATCCCGCTCCAGGGCCGCACGCACAGGACCTGACCTGCACCACCTGGACGCAGCAGGAGCGGCGATAACAGGGCGTCAGGCCGTGTCGGCGCTGGGGGACAAGGGGTCGCAGGTTCAAATCCTGTCGTCCCGATGGTGCAGACGCAGGCCAGGGGCGGTATCCCTTCTCGGGATACCGCCCCTACCGCATGTGCGTGACCAGCTGCGTGACTGTCGGTCCGCGCCGGCGTGGAAGATGCGGTCCATTGCGACCGCTCCGGTCTGGATCACGGGTCGGATTCCGGCAAGGGCAGATCAGCGCGGGATCGCAGGCCGACGGGAGGACACGTTGTCAATCAGCGTGTCACGGCCTTGGATGCGGCCTGGAGGAGCTTGTGGCTGCGCGGGTCGGTGAGGCCAAGGTGGGTCATCTGGTTCATCACGTACGCGATGGTCATGCGCGCGTCGAGGTCGTTGATGACCAGTGATCCGCCCCTTCCGCCCCAGTAGCAGGTGTGGAGACTGGCAGTGTTGACCGGTGCGTCACGTGCGTTGAGGGCGTAGCCCATGCCGAAGCGTAGGGGGATGCCGAGCACGAGATCCATGCCGTGGGACTGCTCGTCGAACACGGCGCGGCAGGTAGCTTCGGAGAGCAAGCGTGCCGAGGATGTCTGGCCTCCCGAGGCGAGTACCGATTGGACTGCGGCCACGGAGCGTGCGTTTCCGTAGCCTCCCGCCGCGGGGATCTCGGCGCGGCGCCACTGGGTGGTCCAGGTGTCCTGGGCAGTCACGTACGCGCCAACCGGAATGCTGACCCGCGGATTGGCTGCGGGCGCGGGGCCGGGTGCCGGGATGACCTCGGAGACACGGTGATCATGTTCGGCTGCCAGGCCGATGTGGAAGTCGGCGTTCAGTGGGGCAGCGATCTGGTCGGCGAAGAACCTTCCTGTCGATTCGCCGTAGATGCGGCGGATGACCTCGCCGATCAGAAAGCCATGAGTGAACCGATGGTAGCCAGACGTCGTGCGGGAGTCCCAGCGGGGCGACTGGCGGGCCAGCAGGGTGGTGGCCTTCTCCCAATCGCACAGGTCGTCGAGCGTCATAGGTTGGTCCCAGTCGGGGAGTCCAGCTGTGTGGCTGAGCACGTGCCGGATCTCGATGTGGTCTTTCCCTGCAGTACCGAACTCGGGCCAGTATTTCGCGACCGGGGCGCACAGGTCGAGTTCGTTGCGGTCGGCGAGGACGAGGGCACACAGCGCGGTCATCGTTTTCGTGGTGGACCACACGTTGGTGATGGTGTCGCATTGCCATGGTTGGGTCCGTTCCTGGTCGGCGTATCCTCCTCACAGGTCGAGGACGGGTTCGCCGTCGAGGTAGATCGCGACCGAGGCACCAAGGTCTGCTCCTTCACGGAGGGAGTTGGCGAATACCTCCCGTACGGCGCTGAACTGGTCGCTGCAACAGCCATGAATCTCCATGTCGTACAAGCTCTCCGATCTCTGTGTGTCGCTATCGGGCGGCTGAGAGGCGGGTTGGAAAGTTCGCGGATGCGGGGTGAGGTGTCCGCCTTCGCGACTTGGCGCAGGAACTCGATCTCGCTGGGCCGGTCCGCCCCTCCGAGGACCGGGCCGGTCAGATCACCGCGCAGCGGGGGCACGCTGCCTGCCTTCGCATGTCGCGCTATCCGCAACCAGCAGGCGGTCACGCGGGGACAGACCTCGGCGGAGGGCGCACTTCCATGTTCACGGTGGGCTCGTACATCGTCCAGCACTGCCTGGGGGACGAAGGCACGCAGGTCGAGCATCGCGTCACGGATCTCGATCACTGTCCGGTAGAGGCGCAAGTCCAGCGGGTCAGATCGCCGCAGAAGACCAAGCCCGCGTTGGCGGTGCTGCGCCAGGGGGACGTCGGGCACTGCCTCGACCAGTTCGCGCCACAACGGCCGAAGCTGCCGCAAGAAACGGCTGGTCAAGGAGTTGGAGGCGGCCCGTGCCGAACGAGAGGAACTCGTCGTCGCGGAGCGCGTGCTGGTCCGGCTGAACGAGCAGGCCGAGGCCGAGGCTAGCGAGGCTCTCGCACCGGCTCCCGGGCAAGTGGCGGGCCGGGCGGTGCTGCTGGGGCCGCACCGGGAGAAAGGCATGGACGAGACCGCTCGGCCCGAGAAGTACCAGAAGGTCCTCGGGGTTGTCCGCTCGGCCGACGAGATGGCCCAGGACGTACGCCGACTCCTCGGCGTGGGCACGGAGCCGCGGTTGCGGGAGTCGATGCGGAGCACATTGAAGCGGCTGGCCGACCGGGGCCGGCTGCGCAAGACCGCGACCGGGCGGTTCACCGCCGTGCTGTGAGGACGGGATGGGCGGTACTCAGGCCCTTGGGCTGCCGAAGGAACGCGGCATGAACCGGTCCGCGTCATGGATGGGGCCGGCTACCGACCGCGTCGTTGATGTCGGGTCGCTTCTGGTGCAGGCGGTGCCAGAGCAGGTCACCGACGCGCTGGACGCCGGCGGTGAGGTGCCTTCGGTAGGTGCTCAGCGGCAGGCCAAGCCGTTCGGCCGCAGTTTCCCGCGTCGGTGCACCACGGAGGAAGGTCATCTCGACGGCTCGGTGCAGTTTCATCGCCTGCGGATCCTCACGCAGGGAATGAATCGTCCGGGTCATGATGGTGCGCAGGGCCTCGGCAGGATCATCAGTCGCCGCATCCCTCACGAGTTCGCTCCGTGCCAGGGGATTGGCGGACAGGTCGTCGGCGCGGTTCAGGGACTGCAGGGCACGGCGAATATGGCCGTCGAAGTCCGGGCGGGATATCATCGCCGGGGCATTTCCGGGTTTCAGCCGACTCCGCCGAGGTCCTGAGATCTCGACCTTTCTGCTGAACTCGAGCCACCGCTCCGCCGGGACGATACGCCAATCGTGTGCGAACACCGAGTAGGGCGAGTTGTCGACACATTCCCGCGTCGGCAGGAGGTGCTGGTCGATATAGCCCATGAGCGGCTCCCAGAAGGCGTTCTCGGGCAGCACCACGTACGAGCGGGCCAGACCTCGCACATGGATGAACTCGGACACCATGCGGTGCAGGAAGAAATCCATGACCGGGGAGGCTCCCGTGGAGAACTCCTGCCGCGTGATCACCCTGGCGATCAGGAGGTGTTCGCGAGGACGCGGTGGCGCTGTGCTCCGGGCATCGTTCCATGCGGCGGCCGTGACGGGATCCGCCGCATTCTCCTCCTCATCCTCCTGAGCGAGGCGGAGAAAGGTGAGGACCGCGACCAGTTCCCCGGTGTCCGATCGTCGGCAGACCCGGAACGCCTCGCGTCGGCGCCGTATCCAGAAATCCGTGATCGCGGCTGTCTCCGGCCCCGCGCACGCATGGGCCAGTTCGGTCACCGCCGAGGTGTCGTCCGGCCGCACGCCGTCTTCGTAGATCTCACCGTCGTCCCGCCAGGTCAGATAGCGGGACAGGAAGCCGTTCCTGCGGTGCAGATGGGTCAGAGCCGAGATGGCCGGCAGGACATGCGGCCCTTCCGCCTCGTGGGCGCGGTCGACCAGGTGCTGCCGCACCCGGTGATGCATGTCCCGATACCCCTGGGGGTCGCGCCATCGCAGGTCGGCGTCGAGGGCTTCGCGTACGACGTCATGCGGGAAGAGACCGAACGGGCCGGCCTCGACGAACGGCAGCTCGCGCAGCCACGCGAACAGCGCGCCGCTGTCATGTCCGGGCAGGGCGGCACGCAGAAGCCCCTCGGTGGTGAAGAGAGCATGCGCACAGATCTCCAATACGCTCCGGTGCACGGCCGACGGCACATCACCGACGAGCTGTGCAAGGAGTGTTCCCACCACATCGTGGGCCGGTTCCCACGAGGGCGCGGCCGCCCCGGGCCTGCCGTCGGCCACCGTGGCGGCCAGGCACAGCGCCAGGGGGTGACCGCCCGCGAGGGCCACAACCGACGGATGCAGCGACGGCGGCACGCCTTGGGCCGTGAGCAACGCGGAGGCCTCCTCGCCGGAGAGGTCCCGTAGATCGACGACCTTCAACGTTCCTCGCCACCGCGGATCCGCCTGCCACATGGGGTCCGGTCTCCGCCGCCCGGCCAGGACGGCCAGGGCGCCCTCAGGGAGCTGAGGAAGGAACTCATCGCGGAGCCATGCCTCGAGACCCTGACACCGTTCGAAGGTGTCGATCAACAGCACTGCCCGTGGGTCCCGGAGGGCGGGTGCCGCGTGGGCCAGGAACGCCGCGGGTGAGGCGGCGATCGTACGGCAGTCGATACGCATGACCTGCCGGCCCGCGGCCCATGCCTCATCCTCATACCGCCGCAGAAGGGTCGTCTTGCCCACACCGCCGACACCGTGGAGGTACAGCACGCGGTACGCGTCCGAGGAGCCCGAGGAGTTCCTGATACAAGACCGGAACAGGGACAGCTCGCTCGCCCGGCCCACGAAGCCACGCGCCGCCGAGGCGCGCAGGCGGCTGGACAGACGCGGCACCGGCCAGTCCTGCGAAGGCATGACGTCCACTGTACGTTTGCGATCGACGGCGCGTGCCGTGGGGCGCCGCAGGCGCACCGCGTCCGCGGCTCGCGCCGACCGGTTCCGCTACTTCCTCACCGCGTGGCGTCATGCTCCCTTCGAAGACTCGGACAGCGATGGCTGTGGTGTGTAACGCACCTTCAGGGAAAGCGGACCACGGGTGATTCCTTCCCGTATCCAGGGCAGCGGCTCCTCCGGTGCGTCCCAGGTGAGATCGGGCAGGCGCTCCAGCAGCGCGCCCAGGGCGACGGCACCTTCCATGCGCGCGAGCGGCGCGCCCAGGCAGTGGTGGATGCCGTGGCCGAACGCCAGGTGTTTCACCTGGCTGCGTGTGACGTCCAGTTCCTCCGGACGTTCGCCCGCCCCCATCGGTGCGTCCCGGCCGGCGGAGGTGAGGGCTATCGTCACCACACCACCGCGGGGGATGACCTCACCGCCCAGCACCACCTCTTCACCCGCGAACCGGGTCGGCGTGTTCTCCAGCGGGGGGTCGTAGCGAAGAAACTCCTCGACCGCGCCAGGCAGCAGTTCAGGATGCTTCCGCAACAACCCTGCCTGCTTCGGGTGTTCGAGCAGGGCGACCACGGCATTTCCCAGCAGATTGACGGTTGTCTCATGACCGGCGGCCATCAGGATCACTGCCGTTCCCAGAAGTTCGGTGTCGGAGAGGCGGTCCTCGCCTTCGTGAACATGGATCAGCTCACTGAGCAGGTCAGGGCCAGGATGGCGGCGCTTCTCCTCGAGGAGTTCACGGAGAAAGGTGTTGAGCGACAACAGACTTGTGCGCTGAGCATCGGAAGGGTTGCCGATGGCCGTGCGTGTCCAGTTGCGAACGTCGTCCCTGCACTCGGCGGGAATACCGAGGAGCTCCGCTATGACGGCCATGGGCAGGGGGCCGGTGTAGGTCTCGACCAGATCGCTCTTTCCGAGCGGCGCAATGCTATCCAGCAACTTGTCGGCGATGGCCCGGATCCTCGGCGCGAAGTCCTCGGCCCGGGCAGGAGTGAAGGCACCCGCTACGAGGCGCCGGAGCCGGGTGTGCTCCGGCGGATCGGACATCAGCATGTTGCCGCCCAGACCTGTGCCTGCGAGCAGGATGTGCTGCCCCACCGACTTGAGCCGTTCCGCGAAGGGGGCGGGGTCTTTGCCCAGCAGTGGATGCGCCAGAGCTTCGCGGCCCAATTCGTATCCGACGACGAGCCAGCCCCGAAAGCCGTCGGCCCGTCGGACCCGGTGGATCGGGCCGGCAGCCCGCAGCTCGGCATACCGCGTGTGGGCTTCGGCTTTGAAGGCAGGAGTGCCGATCAGCGGAAGAGGATTCTCTTTCGCGGGCTTCGGGGAGGCATCACGCCGTGTCTCGACCATGGTCAACTTCCGGTAGTCATGAGTACGTTCGCGGGACTGCTGCCGGTCGCCACGATCACACCGCGGACCCGGCCATGGGATGCAGCACCTGGATATACCGAAATGATGTGCCAGTCGGGCCGGGGGCCGCCAGACCATTCAACGCCCACTTTCCGCTCATTATCGGCTCACTGCGTGTCCGCGCCCACTCACCGGCGGATGCCAATCCCGCCGCCGTCAGTCCCTTCGCGATGCCCGCGGGGCAATGGCTGCCTCGGGAGTGCTGGTGCACGGCACCCAGGAACGACCCAACCCACATCGAGTTGCTGCCAGGACGACGCTCGGCAAGCACGCTACGACCGGGCGGGTCGCTTCGGGGCGGTGTAGGGGGAAGCGGCTGGAGCGGGCGGTCGAGCCGGCTCCCGGTGCCGCGCTACGGCTGCTGCCGGATATTCGCCCGCTGTCGTGGCTACGCCGGCGGTTTTTGTCCCCAGGCGGCGATGCCGAAATACCGGATACGACGAAGCTCGGGTTGTCGAGGAGAGCCAGGCATTCGTCAAGGTCGTCCTGCGTGAGTAGCCCGTCGCTGACCAGGCGCCTTCCGGCCTGCTTCAGGTTGATTCGCCAGAGGTCATCCGGTAGTCCGCCCGTACCCACGAGACGGGGTTTGGCTTCTGCGGCGACGTGGCCGAATCCGAGCGTGGCCAGGATTCCTGGAACTCTGTTACCCCATTGCATGTCCGCACCGCGCATCTGTGCAGCATTCTGGGCGGCCTTGGCGTAGCGGTTCATGGCTGCGTACGGACTGGAGCCCACAGGGAGAGTGTAGACATCTTCCACGAGCAACCAACCGCCGGGAGTGAGCCACTCGAAAGCACGTGCAAGGACCTCGTCTCGGGCCGGGAGATGGCAGAGAACCGCACGCGCGTGAATCAGATCGAAGGAGCGTCCACGCAGCCCGCGGACGGGTGGATCACCCGGCGGGCTGCCACCATGACGTCCGCTCCCGGGGGTCGATCTCAGTTCCTTCGCGAGCTTACGAACGGGCCGCCCTCGGCTTGCGATGGGCGCGCAGCCACTCCTTGTTCATCTGGGAGATGGAGGTCAGCGGGATGCCCTTGGGGCACACCGTCGCGCACTCACCGGTGAGCGTGCAGCCGCCGAAGCCCTCGGTGTCCATCTGGCCCACCATGTCCAAGGCACGGGACTCGCGCTCGGGCGAGCCCTGCGGCAAGACGCTCAGTTGGTTGATTTTCGCGGACGTGAACAGCATGGCGGCGCCGTTGGGGCACGCCGCCACACAGGCACCGCAGCCGATGCACTCGGCGTGCTCGAAGGCATAGTCCGAGTCCGGCTTCGGCACCGGGGTGGAGTGGGCGTCCGGGGCGGTGCCGGTCGGGGCGGTGATGTAGCCGCCGGACTGGATGATCCGGTCGAAGGACGACCGGTCCACGACCAGGTCTTTCACGACCGGGAATGCCGCAGCCCGCCAGGGCTCGATGTCGATGGTGTCGCCGGACTGGAACGACCGCATGTGGAGCTGGCACGTGGTGGTGCGCTCCGGACCGTGGGCGTCACCGTTGATGACCAGCGAGCAGGCGCCGCAGATGCCCTCGCGGCAGTCGTGGTCGAAGGCGACGGGGTCCTCGCCCTTGAGGATGAGCTCCTCGTTGAGGACGTCGAGCATTTCGAGGAACGACATGTCCGGCGAGATGTCGTCCACCTCGTACGTGCACATGGCGCCTTCGGCGTCATGGTTCTTCTGGCGCCAGACGCGCAGGGTGAGCTTCATGCGTAGCTCCGCTGGGTGGGGTGGACGTACTCGAAGACCAGCTCTTCCTTGTGCAGGACGGGAGACTCGCCGGAGCCGGTGAACTCCCAGGCGGCGGCATGGCTGAACTCGTCGTCGTTACGGGAGGCCTCGCCGTCCGGGGTCTGCGACTCCTCGCGGAAGTGGCCACCGCAGGACTCCGACCGGTACAGCGCGTCGAGGCACATCAGCTCGGCGAGTTCGAGGTAGTCGGTGACGCGGTTGGCCTTCTCCAGGGACTGGTTGAACTCCTCGCCTGTGCCCGGCACCTTGACCCGGCCCCAGAACTCCTCGCGGATACGGGGGATGCGGTCGAGCGCCGTGCGCAGGCCCTCGTCGGTGCGGGCCATGCCGCAGTACTCCCACATGAGCTCGCCGATCTCCCGGTGGAAGGAGTCGGGGGTGCGGTCGCCGTCGGCGGCAAGGAGCTTCTCCAGGCGCTCCTTGGTCTCACTGACCGCGGCGACCGCCTCGGGGTGGGTGTCGTCGACCGGCGTGTCCTTCATGTGGCGCGCCAAGTAGTCGTTGATTGTCGACGGCAGCACGAAATAGCCGTCGGCGAGCCCCTGCATCAGCGCGGACGCGCCCAGGCGGTTGGCGCCGTGGTCGGAGAAGTTGGCCTCCCCGATGGCGAACAGGCCGGGGATGGTGGTCTGCAGGTCGTAGTCGACCCACAGGCCGCCCATCGTGTAATGCACCGCGGGGTAGATCCGCATGGGGACCTCGTACGGGTCCTCGTCGGTGATCCGCTGGTACATGTCGAAGAGGTTTCCGTACTTGGCCTCGACTGCCTTGCGGCCCATGCGCTTGATGGCGTCCGCGAAGTCCAGGTACACGCCCTGGCCGCCAGGGCCGACTCCGCGGCCCTCGTCACAGACGTTCTTCGCGGCGCGCGAGGCGATGTCACGCGGCACCAGGTTGCCGAAGGACGGGTAGACGCGCTCCAGGTAGTAGTCGCGCTCGTCCTCGAGGATCTCGTGGGCGGGACGGTTGTCACCCTTGGCCTTGGGCACCCAGATGCGGCCGTCGTTGCGCAGCGACTCCGACATCAGGGTCAGCTTCGACTGGTGGTCGCCGGTGCGCGGGATGCAGGTCGGGTGGATCTGGGTGAAGCAGGGATTGGCGAAGTAGGCGCCGCGCCGGTGCGCCCGCCACACGGCGGTCGCGTTGGAGTTCATGGCGTTCGTCGACAGGTAGAAGACGTTGCCGTAGCCGCCGGAGGCGAGGACCACCGCGTCGGCGAGAAATGTCTTGATCTGTCCGGTGACCAGATCGCGGGCGACGATGCCGCGGGCCCGTCCGTCGACGACGACCAGGTCCAGCATCTCCGTACGCGGGTGCATCTCGACGTTGCCCGCGGCGATCTGCCGCGACAGGGCCTGGTAGGCGCCGAGCAGCAGCTGCTGGCCCGTCTGGCCGCGGGCGTAGAAGGTGCGCGAGACCTGCACGCCGCCGAAGGAGCGGGTGTCGAGGAACCCGCCGTACTCGCGCGCGAAGGGCACGCCCTGGGCCACGCACTGATCGATGATCTCCACCGAAATCTGCGCGAGCCGGTGGACATTCGACTCCCGGGCCCGGAAGTCCCCGCCCTTCACGGTGTCGTAGAAGAGGCGGTGAATGGAATCCCCGTCATTGCGATAATTCTTGGCGGCGTTGATACCGCCCTGCGCGGCGATCGAGTGGGCGCGGCGCGGCGAGTCCTGGTAGCAGAACTGCACGACGTGGTAGCCCTGCTCGGCGAGCGTGGCCCCGGCGGAGCCGCCCGCGAGCCCGGTGCCCACCACGATGACGGTGTGCTTGCGGCGGTTGGCCGGGTTGACCAGCTTGGCCTCGAAGCGGCGGGTGTCCCAGCGCGCGGCGATCGGGCCCTCCGGGGCCTTGCGGTCGACGACCGGCTCCCCGGTCTCGTACTCGGCGAAAGAGTTCATCGGCTAGCTCACCACTCCGGTCATGACGCCAACGGGGACGGAGACGAAGCCCACGGTCAGGACCAGGGCGAGGACGTTTGCGAGGGCCTTCAGGACGCGGTCGCGGCGCGCGTTGCCCACGCCGAGGGTCTGCGCGGCGCTCCAGAAGCCGTGCCGCACGTGGAAGCCGAGGGCGAGCACCGAGACGATGTAGACGACGTTGCCGTACCAGGTGGAGAAGGTGTCGATCACGTTCTGGTACGGGTGCAGGTGCTGATACTCGCCCGGGTGCACGGTGCCGGTCGTCAGGTCGAGGACGTGCCAGACGACGAACAGGCCCAGGATGATGCCGCCCCAGCGCATGGTGCGCGTGGCATAGCCGGCGCCCGGCCGCTGGTGCACGTACGTGCTCGGGCGCGCCTTGATGCCGCGCCGAGTGAGCTGGTAGGCGGAGACGGCGTGCGCCACGACCGCGACGACGAGCACGACACGCAGGATCCACAGCGCCCACTCCCGGCGCAGGACCGGCTCGCCGATCTCGCGGATCCAGTGCGCGTAGTGGTTGAAGTCCCCCGGGCCGAAGAAGACCTTCAGGTTGCCGACCATGTGGGCGAGCAGGAAGAGCAGCATCACCACGCCGCTCACCGCCATCACCGTCTTCTTGCCGATGGTGGAGTTCCACACGGTGCGGGTCATGGACGGCCGTTTCTCCGTCCGCGTTGCCAGAGCCATGTCAGGAACGCTAAGGCCGGAAGTCCCGATCGGGCCAAGACATGGAACTGCTCATCTCGATAGATGCTGCCTATCGTCCTGTCTAGGCTGGCGTACATGCAGTTCCAGCAGCTCCAGTACTTCGTCGCGGTCGCCGAGACGCGGCACTTCACGCGCGCCGCCGAGGAGGTGCACGTCTCCCAGCCCTCCCTCTCCCAGCAGATCCGCGCCCTGGAAAAGGAGCTGGGCGTCGAGCTGTTCAGCCGGGCCCGCGGCAACATCGCCCTCACCGACGCGGGCGAGGCCCTGCTCCCTCTGGCCCGCCGTATCCTCGCCGACGCCGACACCGCTCGCATCGAGGTGCAGGAGCTGGCGCAGCTGCGCCGCGGCCGCATCCGCCTGGGCGCGACCCCGAGCGTGTGCACGGGCCTGCTCCCCGAGGTGCTTCGTGCCTTCCACGACCGCCACCCCGGCATCCAGCTCCTGATCGAGGAGGGCGGCTCGCACGACCTGGTCCGCCAACTGGCCCGCGGCGCCCTGGACCTGGCCCTGGTGGTGCGCCCCCTGCCCACCCCCTCGCCCGCCCTCACCACGGTGGAGCTGCTGCGCGAGGACCTGGTCGTGGTCTCGTCCCGGGACGCTCCGGGCCTGGGCCGCTCGGTGCGCGTGGCCGATCTGAGCGGCGAGCGGCTCGTCATGTTTCGGCACGGCTACGACCTGCGGGAGCTGACGGTGGCGGCGTGCCGCGCCGAGGGCTTCGAGCCGGAGTTCGCGGTGGAGGGCGGCGAGATGGACGCGGTGCTCGGCTTCGTGCGGGCGGGGCTCGGGGTGGCCGTGGTGCCGCGGATGGTGGCGGAGCGGGCCGGGGCCGGCCTGCGGGTCGCTGAGCTCGCCCGGCCAGGGCTGCACCGCACGATTGCGCTGGCGCACCGCAGCGATGTGGCTCCGCCGCGGGCGGCGCGGGAGTTGCAGCGGATGCTGGTGGAGCGGTGAGGGTTGGTTTCCCCAGTCCCGCCCCTTCCCGAAACGGCTTCCGCCGCCCAGGGCCGCCCTCTTGATCGCGGCCTTCGGCCTGGCTCGTCCTCGATCGCCGGACCGGCTATGAACAGTCCGGCCGGCGATCGAGGACGAGCCGCGAAGCGACGATACGGGGGTACCAGGCCGTGTATGAGATGTGTGGACAACGCTTGGCGTACAAGGGTGAGTTGGACGGTCGCTTCGTAGGCCATGGGTCGGCGGGGCCGCCGCCGGACCGTCCGGCCGCGACCCCGCCGACCCTGCCGCGACCGGCCTCAGGCGCGGAAGCCGGCCGGGCGCTCCGGGGAGGCGTCGGCAAGGGCCCTGGTCACGGCTTCGACCCCGGCCCGGAGGCCGTAGACGGGGGTGTCGGGCTGCTGGCGCCAGGACTCGTCGATGCCGCCGGCGTCGACCGTGTCGAAGCCCAGCTCGTCGATCAGTGCCCGTACGGCCTCCTTGGCCGCCTCGTCGTCTCCGGCCACCGGCAGCGCGATCCGCTCGGGGTCGCCGGCGGGGCGGGGCTTGTCGAGGATGTCCTGGGCATAGGTGCCGTTGAACGCCTTCACCACCGGGTGGCCGAGGTGCTGCTCGGTCCAGCGGCTCTCGGTCATGCCGCCGTCCTCGATGGCGTCGATCCGGCCGTCGCGCTCGCGCGGGTAGTAGTTGCCGGTGTCGATGACGGCGAAGCCCGCAGCCGCGTGTCCGAACAGGCCCTCCGGGAGGTCGGGGATGTTCTTGAGCGGGATGGTGACGACGACGATCTCGGCGTCACGGGCCGCCTCGGAGACGGTGACGGGGGTGGCGCCGGTCTCCTCGGCGAGGGCGGTGAGGGTCTCGGGGCCGCGGGAGTTGGCCACGGACACGTCATGGCCGAGAGCCGTGAGGCGCCGGGTGAGGTTGCCGCCGATGTTGCCTGCGCCGATGATGCCGATCTTCATGAGGTGCTCCTTCGTCGAGGGTGGGTCGCGGTGGTCAGACGGCGTTGCTCAGTGCGTCGAACTCGGCGTCCGTGAGCGTGACCCTGGCTGCTTCGAGGTTCTGCTCCAGATGCGCGACGCGGGAGGTGCCGGGGATGGGCAGCATCACAGGTGAGCGGCGCAGGAGCCAGGCGAGGGCGAGCTGTGACGGGCTCGCGCCGTGATCCTTGGCGGCGGCGTCCAGCGGGCCGCCTGTGCGGGCGAGCTCGCCCGTGGCCATGGGGAACCAGGGGATGAAGGCGATGTTCTCGGCCTCGGCGTACTCCAGGACGTCCTCGGCGGACCGGTCGGCGAGGTTGTAGAGGTTCTGCACGGAGACGATCTCCGCGTGGTTGCGGGCCTCCTTCAGCTGCTCGACGGAGACCTCGGAGACGCCGATGTGCCGGATCTTGCCCTCCTCCTGAAGGCTGGCGAGTTCGCCGAGCTGGTCGGCGAGCGGGACCTGGGGGTCGATGCGGTGCAGCTGGTAGAGGTCGATGCGCTCCAGGCCGAGATGGCGCAGGCTCAGCTCCAGCTGCTGGCGCAGGTACTCGGGGCGGCCGACCGGACGCCAGTCGCCGGGGCCCGGACGGGTCAGGCCGCCCTTGGTGGCGATGACGAGGTCGTCGGCATACGGGTGCAGGGCCTCACGGATCAGGCGCTCGCTGACGAAGGGGCCGTAGGAGTCGGCCGTGTCGATGAAGTTGACGCCCAGCTCGATGGCGCTGCGCAGGACGCGGACCGCCTCCTCCGGGTTGCTGGGGTCGCCCCAGACGCCGGGGCCGGTGAGCTGCATGGCTCCGTAGCCGAGGCGGTTGACGGTCAGGTCGCCGCCGAGGTCGAAGGTGCCGGAGGCGTCAGCGGGACGAGCAGTGGTCGGGGTGCTCATGGAGCGGTCCTTTCAGACAGAGACGGCTTGCGGGGGCCGGCTCGGTATCGCTTGTGGCGCGGAGCGCGAGGAGGCCCGGTGCGGAGTCGATCCGCAGCCCCGTGAGGGCGACGAAGGCGACGAGCGATCGCTCCCGGTTCGCGGCCGGAGCCCGGTGGTGAGTGCGGCGGAGCAGGTCGGGGGAGTGATCAGCCCAGCGGTACGTCGAGGCGTGCCTTGCGGTGGCTGAAGGTGGCGATCGAGTGCGGGCCGTGATACGCGCCCATGCCGCTTTCGCCGATGCCGCCGAACGGCAGCTCGGGGATGCGGAGATGGGCGATGGGCAGTCCGAAGCCGATGCCGCCGGAGGAGGTCTCGTCGGCGAGGCGCTGCCGGGTGGTTTCGTTCTCGGTGAAGCCGTAGAGGGCGAGCGGCTTGTCGCGGTCGTTGATGAACGAGATCGCCTCGTCCAGGTCCGCCACGGTCAGGATCGGCAGGACGGGGCCGAAGATCTCCTCGCGCATCACCGGGGCGTCGGGCTTGACGTCTGCCAGGACGGTCGGTGCGATGTAGCGGTCGGCGCGGTCGGTCTCTCCGCCGAAGGCGATCGGTCCGGAGGAGAGCAGCGCGGCGATCCGGTCGAAGTGCCTCTCGTTGACGATGCGGCCGTACGTATCCGAGGTCTGCGGGTCGCGCCCGTAGCGGATCTCGACTGCCTCGGCGAGCGCGGCCACGAGGGCGCGGGCGGTGACCGGGTCGGTCAGGATGTAGTCGGGGGCCACGCAGGTCTGGCCGGCGTTACGGAACTTGGTTTCGGCCAGCCGGTCGGCGACCACGGCCAGGTCCACACCCCGGTCGACGAACACCGGTGACTTGCCTCCGAGTTCGAGGGTGACGGGGGTGAGGTGCTCGGCGGCAGCGCGCATCACGATCCGGCCGACGGTGCCGTTGCCGGTGTAGAAGATGTGATCGAAGCGCTGTGCGAGCAGGGCCGTCGTCTCCGGCACACCGCCCTCGACAACCGCGACGGCGTCCGGGTCGAGGTACTGCGGCACGAGGCGGGCGATCAATGCCGAGCCGGCGGGGGTGAGTTCACTCGGCTTGAGGACGGCCGTGTTGCCGGAAGCCAGCGCTCCGACGACCGGGACGAGCAGGAGCTGGACAGGGTAGTTCCAGGGGGCGATGACGAGCACGGTGCCGAGCGGCTCGTACCGCGTTCCGGCGGATGACCCCACGGGGAGATGGGCCAGCGCGGCCGGGTCGACAGGCTCGGGGCGCAGCCACTCCTCCAGGTGCTCCAGCGTGTGATCGATCTCCCTGACCGGGAAGTCGACCTCGGTGGCGTATGCCTCGGCGCGCGGCTTGTGAAGGTCGACGTGGAGCGCGTCCGCGATGGCCTCGCGGTTCTCGGTGAACAGGGCACGCAGCCGGGTGAGCTGCTCGCGGCGCCAGGCGATCGGCTTCGTACGACCGCTGCGGAATGTGGCCCGCAGCCGGGCGACCAGCACGTCGGCGTCTTCGATGGCGTTCATGGGGGTTCCTCAGTGTGCCGAGTGCACGAGATCGGTGCTGTGGTTGACCTGGGTGCCGGGCGCGACGTACTGGTCGGCGGCGGCCCGCCAGGCGAGGAAGTGCGGGGTGGACCGGTGGGCCTCGGCGGCCTCCGCGCCGGTGTACACCTCGTAGAGGTGGAAGCGCAGCGGGTCCTCGCGGTCGGCGCACACGTCGAAGCGGACACAGCCCGGCTCGTCGCGTACCGACGCGTCGGCGTTGCGGGTGATCGCCGCGAGGAAGTCCTCCCGCACACCAGGCTTGATCTTCACGGTGACGAAGCGGCTGAACATGATCAGGGTCTCCTCTCAGCCGAGCAGGTTGAAGGTGTCGGGGTCGGGCCCGATCCGGCCGCCGTTGTCGAGCGCGGCGATGTCGCCGAGTTCCCCGGCGGTCAGCTCGAAGTCGAAGACGTCGACGTTCTCCCTGATCCGGGACGGCGTCACGGACTTGGGGATGACGACGTTGCCGAGCTGGAGGTGCCAGCGGATGACGACCTGGGCCGGCGTCTTGCCGTACTTCGCCGCGATCCGGGCGAGTGCCGGCTCAGCGAGCAGGGCTCCGCCCTGACCGAGCGGGCTCCACGCCTCGGTGGCGATGCCGTGCTCGGCGCCGAGGGCGCGCATCTCCTCCTGCGAGAAGTACGGATGCAGTTCGATCTGGTTGAGGACGGGCACGATGCCGGTCTCCTCGAGCAGCCGAGTGAGCGTACGGCGGGTGAAGTTGGACACGCCGATGGCCTTGGCGCGCCCGTCGGCGTAAATCTTCTCCAGTGCCTTGTACGTCTCGACGTACAGGTTCTGCTCGGGGGTGGGCCAGTGGATCAGGTACAGGTCGACATAGTCGGTGCCCAGGCGCTCCAGGCTCGCGTCGAAGGCCCTGAGGCCGGCGTCGTGGCCCTGGTCGTCGTTCCACAGCTTGGTGGTGAGGAAGACGTCCTCGCGGGCGAGCCCGGAGTCGCGGACGGCGCGGCCGACGCCGCGCTCGTTGTCGTAGATGCGGGCGGTGTCGATGTGCCGGTAGCCGGCCGCGAGGGCGTGTGTGACGGCGGTGTACGCCTGGTCGTCCGCGACCTGCCAGACACCGAAGCCGAGCTGCGGGATCGTGGTGCCGTTGTTGAGGGTGACGTGCTGCATCGGGTCAGTCCTTTCGGGGGGCGACGGCCGTCCGCCACGGGGGTGTCGCCTTCGGAGAGTCCGAGGGTGGTACGGACCGCGTGGCCGGGGACCAGGAGTTCGGCGATGACGCCGGACGTCGGCGCGCGGTACGAGGCCGGGCGCGGCCGAAGGGGGCCGGGCGGCGGCCGGTGCTTGGGCGCGTCCAGGAGTGCACCGGCCGCTGCCCGGGGTCAGGGGTCCAGCTCAGCGGCGCGTCGAGGACGGCCTTGCGGTGGCTGAACGTCTCGATGGAGTAGCGGCCGTGGTGGTTGCCCTTGCCGCTCTCGCCGACGCAGCCGCCGGGGTCGGCTCACCGGCCGGACGGGCGACGAGGTGCCATTCACGGCTGGAAACGGGCATGGCAACGCTCCAACAGGAGTGAGAAAGGGGCGGAACGGGTCAGCGGACCACTGCGGGCGCGCCCAGGAGCCCGGCTGTGAGCGCGCCGGACGCGGGGCCCAGGAGCCGCCGGGCATCGGGCATGTTCTCCAGTCCGATGACCAGGGCGATGCTGATGTCGGCGGCCTCGGCGGGCTCCACGCCTTCGGCGGTGCCGGTCTCGGTGAACAGGCCGATGAGCAGACGCCGCAGGTCGGCGGTGAAGGCGGTGCAGATCCCGCCGAAGAGCCGGGCTTTGGCGTCGAGGAGTTCGGCGGTGTGCGGGGAATCCCCGGCGAGGTGAAGGACGAGGTCCAGCTTGGCGGCCAGGACGCCCCGGATCCGTTCGGCGTACGGGGTGTCCTGGTCGCAGGCCGCCTCCCGGGCCCGGACGAGCGCCTGGTCGTGCAGGCGCCCGGCGAGCTGCCGGAAGGCGTCGTCCTTGCTGCGGACGTACTGGTAGACCGCTGACCGGGACACGCCCATGGTGGTGGCGATGTCGTCCATCGTGGTGCGCCGTACGCCGTACCGGGTCAGGCAGTCGTAGGTGGCGTCGAGGATCTCGTCGAGCCGGTCGGTACCCATGGGTCAGGCCAGCTTCGAGAGGACCTCGACCGCGAGCGGGGCGGAGGAGGACGGGTTCTGACCGGTGACGAGGTTGCGGTCGACGACCACGTTCGGGGCCCACGGCTCGCCGGCCCGGACCTCGACTCCGGCCTCGACCAGACGGGTCTCCAGCAGCCACTTCGCCTTGTCGGCGAAGCCGGCCTGGGTCTCCTCGGCGTTGGTGAAGGCGGCGACCTTGTAGCCGGCGAACGCGTTGCTGCCGTCCTCGGTGGTGGCGGCGAGGAGCGCGGCCGGGGCGTGGCAGACGACGGCGAGCGGCTTGCCGGAGGCGAGGGTGTCGATCAGGATCTGCCCGGAGGCGGGGTCGACGGCGAGGTCCTCCATGGGGCCGTGGCCACCGGGGTAGAAGACGGCCGCGTAGTCGTCCAGGTTGACGTCCTCCAGCGTGATCGGGTGCTGGAGCTCGGTGATCGAGGCGAGCGTGTTCGCGATCTTGTCGGCGCCTTCCTGGCCTCCGTTGACCTCGGGGGCGAGGCTGCCCTTGTCGACGGTGGGTACGACGCCGCCGGGGGTGGCGACGACGATCTCGTGCCCTGCGGCCTTGAACGTCTCGTACGGGGCGACAGCCTCCTCGGCCCAGAAGCCGGTGGGGTGCTTGGTGCCGTCGGCAAGCGTCCAGTAGTCGACGCCGGTCATCACGAAAAGGATCTTCGACATGGTGAGTCACTCCGGGAAAGAAGGGCCTTCGAGGCCCGGGATGGTGGCTTGCGCACGCCGACGCTCTGTGGTGCCTGACGCTTTGAACCCAGATCGTCAGCGAGGCGATGACTCGAAGGTAGGCCGCTTATTCATTGGTTTCCAATGAGGAAATCAATACCTTGTATTGGACTTCCAATGGCACTCGGGGAATACGCAGATGTTGGCATGCCCGCGTCGCCTCCTGGGCATCATCGACCAGGGTTCGGCAATATCGAACAAGAGAGCCGATACCCCGCTTCATGTCCGCTTCGTCATGTCCGGTTCCAACGGTGGCGGGTGACCGTGCGGCATGGGCATGCCAGAGGCGGGCGAGTGTTCGCGCAGGGCGCTCCGCCTGGCGGGGGAGGGAAGAACCATGCAGCCCCTCACTACGTCGCTGGACGGAAACTGCTCGGTAGCGGTGCTGATCGTCGCTGCCGCAGTGCTCGCAGGGGAAGCGCGCATCCTGTGTGGCCGAACGTACGGGTCCTGGCCGTCGAAGACGCCTCGTCCAGGACGAGGAGCGGGCCGGTGAGCCGACCGAGCAGGACTCTGTGACGGTGATCGACTCTGATGTGGTTCTGCTGGTAAATGGCCGGGTTGGCTGCGGTATGCGTCGGTGAGCCCTGCGACGGCGTGTCGGCGCTTGGCCTGTGCCGGTGGCCCGGGTGGCCCAGGGGTGGCGTCGGGGCACGACGGCTGGGGGCGTGTCCGCCAGGGAAGCAGCGCATCGCCGAGACCGGCGGCCTGCCCGATCCTGCGATGCGGGCAGGCCGCCGACCAGCGGGTCAGCGCCCGTCGCGGATCAGTGAACGCACCAGTCGGCAGGTTGCGTTGGACGGCGGGTGGATGCCGATCCGGGCCGCGGTGGTGCGTATCCTGCGGTTGGGGGCCTGCTCCGTGTGATAGACACCCGCGTTGAGCAGGGCGATGGCCAGGCGCATGGCCTTCAGTTTGCGGTTGTGGGACTCGTACCATTCGCGCGGCTGCCCGGCCGGCAACGGCTTCTTCTTCAAAGGCTGGAGCGGTTCGATCGTCGGCTTCGTCGTGTGCTGCGTGGTCGGCTTCTTCGTGACTGCGGCTACGGCCATTCGGCGACCTCCTGGCGCGGCGGTTGGACCTTCACGAACTACCTTGATTCTACGGCCGGGCACTGACAAAGGACCTGGCCGGAGTGGGTGTGACCGGCCGCGGAGTACGGTGTGCGCAGGAGGTCCGGATCAACCCCGGCCGGTCGATTCATGAGAATGGTGCGCGCGGGGTGAGACATGGCGGGGGCGCACCTGCGCGAGGTCCGCCGGGCCGCTCAAGAGACGGGCTGCGGCGTCGATACCCGAGCTTCTTGCGTTGGCTCGTCACGGAGCCGCCGGGCCGCTGCGGTGGCGTCAGTCGTCCTTTGCTCCCTTGGTGGCCTTTCCCCCTTGTGTCTTCTGCGGCTTGGCCTCCTTCTGCGGGACTGCACCCGGGCGCAGGTTGCCACGGCGATCACCCGCACCGCTGACAGGGGTCCCGGTGTCCGAGCCGCTGCTGGGCCCGCTTGGCACTCCCTGGGAGGCCTTCGCCGTACCGGCTCTGTCGGCGGATGACCGGTCCCGGGAGGCGGGGGCGACGGAGGGGGATGCGGCCGGTCGCCCTGCTGTCTCGCTGCTCTCGGTGGAAGGAGCCCGGGAAGTGGGCCCCGCCGCCGGCGCAGACTCCGAGGACCGGGAGGCGGCTTCGTCTCTGTCAGGACTCCGAGGCCCGTCCGAAGCGGTGAGCGTGCCACCCAGGATGGCGGCGAGCAGGGCGGTGCCGGTGGTCAGGAGCAGGCGACGGCTCCGCCCCGGCGCCGCCTCCGGGAATTGCGGCCTGGCCCTCTTCTTCGTGGTCCTCACCTCGGCGGGGACCGTACCGATTCCTCCCGCATCCGCGTCACCGGGAGAGTTCCTGGCGGTGGCCGGGACCCGGGTGAGTCCACGGGAACCGCACAGGGCAGCCAGGGCCTCGGCGCAGCGGTGGGCGTCCGGGCGGGCGTTCTCGTCCAGGGTGATCATGGCATGCAGGAGACCGGCAAGTTCCTCCGGCAGCGAGTCGGGAACGACCGGCGAGCGGTGAAGTCGGGCTACCGCGGATTCCAGGGGAGCGCCACCATATTCGAGATCGCCTTTGACGCACTCCAGCAGGACAAGGCCAAGGGCATAGATGTCCGAGGCGGGTCCGGCGCCCCGGCCCAGGACTTGTTCGGGTGCCATGTAGGCGGCGGTGCCGATCAGCGCACCGGAGGCGGTGCGCGTTGCGGTGTCGACCAGCCGTGAGATACCGAAATCGGTGAGATACGGGCTGCCTGCCGCGTCCAGCAGAATGTTCGAAGGCTTGACGTCACGGTGTACGACCCCAGCCGCGTGCACATGCGCGAGCGCGTGTGCCAGGACGGTGCCGAGCTCGCAGACCTCCGTGAGGGTCATGGCCGCGGTGGCTATGCGCTGTTGCAAGGTCGGGCCCTCGATGAGCTGCATGACCAGGTAGGCGCAGCCTTCGTGCCGTCCCGCGTCGTAGACGGTGACCAGCCCCGGGTGCTGCAGACGGGCCAGGAGGACGGCTTCCTCCGTGAAGCGTTCCTCCATCTCCACCTCTGTGCCGGGCCGGAAGACCTTCACGGCCACCGACCGCCTGAGGCGCAGATCCACACCCCGGTAAACGTCGGCGACTCCTCCCGACCCGACGGGGCGGTCCAGTCGGTACCGGCCGGCCACGGTCTCGCCGGAAACCCTGATTTCCGGTCGGAACGGTGACTGACGGGCGTTCATCTGGCCTCCCGTTACTGGTTGCGTGGCTGCGGTTCACGAACGCGGGCGTCACGGACGCTCTTTGTCGCGTACCCACGGGGTCGCGAGGCATCCACCACCCATGGCTGCGCACGGAGAGGCCTTCACCGGGCCGCAGTGCCCAAGAGCGTGCCCTCCGCACCACCTACGTTGCGCTGGTATGGCACTTCGGTCCGGCTGCCAAGGCCGACCACGTCGTGAAACTCGGCGCCGACCAGCACCAGAGGGACTGCTTCACCAGAGGGACTGCTTCATCTGGACCGACGTCAGCCTCGCGGCGCTTCCCGACCGCCTCGCCTGACCGCTGTCCGATGCCGCGACGGCACGACGTGGTGCTCAGGATGCGGGGCGAGGGGGAATCCCGTGACCGCTGACATCTGGTGTCTGCGGGGATTCCGAGCCATGGAGTGTCATGCGGAGTCGGGGATCGATGGCTCCCGGGCGCGATGCCCCGGCGGGGCCGGTCTGCACTGCGGGCAGCGTGTCGGGAAGCCGTATCGGTCCGCGCGGCAGCTGGGTGGTCCGGCTGGAGGGGACGCCGACGGCTCTCAGGCGGAGTGTGTCCGCGCAGGCGGTGGCCGAGGACGGTGTGCGGCGGGGGGCGGTGTCGGGGAGGAGAGTCGGCTGAGAGAAGCCTGTCTGCCAGGTGGCCGAACGGATCAGGCGCCAGTGGAAGCGAACCGCCAGCAGGCGGAAGGTGAACGCCGTGAGGGCCGCGCCGGCTGCCGTGGTGACGTTGAGTGCCCCCGCCGCGTGCAGCGCGGACACCCCTCCGGCACCGGTCATGGCAGGGGTGGCGTACAGGTCACTGTCCCAGCGCACCAGGGGAGGTAGCTCCTTCGCCACCACGCTGGCGAGGATGCCTCCTCCCATGGCGGTGGTGACTCCCAGCGCGGCCGACGGGACGGCTTCCATGCCGTGCTGGAGGGCCTTGATCGTGCCGGTGACGCTGAACAGACCAAGACCGACCGCGTCCAGTACGTCCAACAGATAGGGCTGACGTCGAAGGGGCCGACCGAGGTAGGCGATCAAGGCTGCGGCAAGTGCCGCGAGTGGATAGCCGGGATCGGTGAAGGCGATCGCGGGGACGTCGAGGACAAGGTCTCGTACCAGGCCACCGCCCAGTCCGGCGGCCTCGGCGACGACGACCGTCCCGAAGAGGTTGAAGTCCTTGCGCACGCCGAGAAATGCACCCGACAACGCGAAACCGTAAATACCGAGCAGATCGAGGAAGTATTGAGCTGGGGCGGTCAGTTCGTGCATGAAGGTTGGCTCACTTCAGTGGGGGGACGAGCCCTGCCGGGTCGTCGAGAGTGAAGGGGCGATCGCCGACCCCGGCGAGCAGGCCGACCTTGTGCGGCTCTGGTCCGCGTCGTGTCCCTGCAACCTGCTCGCGTGCATGGTGGCTCCCCGGCGTTCCCCGGCGCGTTCGCGTACTGTGCCGCGCCTGCCTGCACGACGATCTCCTGCAGGCAGGTACGGCCGGAAGGTCAAGCAGGGCACACGTGAGGGCAGACCACCGCCGGTCTTCTGAGAGCGCCCTGGTGGGCCCTGAAGCCGTGCGTGCTCCCGGGCCCGGCGGGCGCGCGCCGTCGGCACGCGCCGTGAGAGCGAGCTGTGCGCGCTGCTCGGCCCCGTGTCGAGCCTGCGCAACCGCCGTGGCTGCACGTGTCGGCCTCTGTCACTGAGCGCCCCGCGCGCCTGCGAGCAGCAGCCGTAACGTCCTTCCCTCCCGAGTCCCACCGCACGCCACGGTGGGGCCGGACCGTTCAGCACTCCAGCAAGGACACTGCCTTGAATGCAACAGCCATCTCCGCCCACGGCCGACCGGTCGTCATCGTTACCAGTTCGACCTCGGCGACGTCATCGGTACACAGAGGCTGTCGCCATTTCAGGTGAAACCCCAAGCAGTCATGCGACCCGGGGAATAGATCCTCATACCCTCTCAACCCACCCGAGCAATCCCGGGAGTTTGTGTCAGCCCTTTGAGCTCAATCACCCTCGGGGGTTCGCATGTTGCAGGGATGGGCTGGTCGAGGCGGTTTGCATCATGTTGCCCGTATCGGCTGGCTGCAGGGGGCAGGGGTGGTCAAGGCCATGTGGATGGGCTCTGCGGTTGCTGCTGCCGTGGGAGGGTGTGGGGCGCTGGCAGCGTTGCTGGGAGTCGACACAGGCGTGTCGGCTGCGCACGCGGTAGCTGCCCTTTCCCACCTCGCACGTGCCCGAACGGCCACGGGGAGGGTGCGTCTTCGCCTGCTGCTGCTCGCTGTTTCGGTGGCAGCAGGCGGTCTGCACCACCTGGTGGCAGGTCAGCTTCCTTCGTCTCGGGGATGGTCTGCTGGTGTTCTTCATTCCGGAGTTGAACTGCTGGCGGTCGCCGGGATCGCCGTTTGTCTGGGGCTGGCTGTCGCCGGATTGGTGGTGGCAGCCACGGACAGCGGCACGACCCTGGTCTGGTTACGGCGGCTCCTGGACGGATGGATGATCGCAGGGTCGCTGCTCACGCTGGGCTGGGTGCTGCTCTTGCACCGCGCCGACCCAGGCGCTGATGTGTCGGGCTCGCTGTTGGATCTCGGACGCGTGGTGACAGACATCCTCGTCCTGGGACTACTGGTCGCCTTGCGCTTCTGCCTGAGGCCCAGGGAGCGAACAGCGGTCACTGTGGCGGCCGTGGCCCTCGCCCTCTTGGCCGTGAGCGACATGCTGCGCATCCTCCTGTCCGCACCCGGCACCTGGTGCGGGATTCCTCTCGTGGCGACCTGCTCGATGACCGGCTTGTTCCTCGTTGCCGCCGCGCCGTGGATGCCTGGCGGTGCCAGCGTCGTGGGAGTCGATCAGCGGGAGATGCCTGTCATCGGGGTGGTGGCGGCCTTTGCACCCGTGGTCGTCTGCGCGCTGGCCATGGCGGCGCACACGCTTGCCGGTGGCCACACCGATGTTGTGATGGTCACCTTGGCAGGCTCTGTGCTTCTTGGGCTCGGCGCCCGGCAAGGCGTCACCCACGCCGACCATCTGCGTCTCACGCGAGAGGCTGCTGCCCACGAGGCCCATTACCGCACGCTGGTCGATGGCTCGAGCGATGTGATCACCGTCGTCAGTCTGGATGGCCGCGTGCTCTACGTCAGTCCGGCCGTCCGCGAGATTTTCGGATACCGGCCCGAGGAGCTCGTAGGCGACCGGCTGCCCCTCTACAGCCACCCTGACGACCTGGCGCCGCTGTTGGAAGCCGTCGAGACGCTGCGGCAGGAGGCCGAGTCAGGCACTCGTGGCCCTGGGCGCTGCGTGTCCTGTCGGGTTCGGACCGCTGATGGGCGATGGCGTCACGTCGAGTCGACGATCAGCCACCACTCCGAAGGGCTGATCTTCAACAGTCGCGATGTGACCGAGCGCGTCGTACTGCAGGCACAGCTCGAGCACCTGGCATTCCACGACGCGCTGACCGGCCTGCCCAACCGTGCGTTGTTCGCTGACAGAGTCGAACACGCACTGCTGAAGCGGAGCGCCGACACTACTCCGCCTGCAGTGCTCTTCTTGGACTTGGACGGCTTCAAGGCCGTCAACGACTCGGCCGGACACGCGGCAGGCGATGCCCTGCTTGTCCAGGCTGCCCGTCGGCTCCAGGCAGCTGTACGGGCAGGCGACACGGTCGCTCGCCTGGGCGGCGACGAGTTCGCCGCACTACTGGAGGGAGAGGCGGGGAGATGCCCTTCACGGACCAGGGAAGTAGCTGAGCGAGTCCTGTCGTCCTTGACGACGCCTTACCGCATCGGCAGCACTGAGGCGGTGGTTTCGGCTTCCATCGGAATCGCGGTAGCCACTCCAGGGATCACACCGGAGGAACTCCTGCACAACGCCGACCTGGCCATGTACGAGGCAAAGGCGGCCGGAAAAGGACGCATTCGTATGCACCGCCCACAGCCGCGAAACTCCCCCTGCGACTGCACCGGCAAAAGAAAGTGACTCTTCAAAGACCAAGGACGCGCCAAGCTCAACCGTTGGCCGCGCGATGTCCATGCATACACATTGATCCGCCCGGTCAAAGAGCCCGGGCTGGTCGACTGACGATCACGTCTCTCGGTGTGGATGCCGTCCGGTGGTCCGTGTTCGGCGAGTCCACCCCCACGACGGCCGGGTCACCGTGGAGCGGTTCCTGCCCGTCCAGGAGGCCGCCGACGACAGAGGCCGGCTGTGAGCGGCCAACCTCATGCGGAAGACCAGAGCCGACGTCCGTTTCTTGACACCGTGCGTACCCCGGTGTGGGCCCGGCAGGAGGATGCCGGGCCCACGGGGCTGAGAGGAGTGCGGACTCTGCCGGGCAGCCCGCCCGCGGTCGTCAGTTGTCGACCGCGGCCTGTGCCGGCAAGGTGACAACCATCTTGCCGGTGTTGTCGCCGCGGAGCATGCCGAGGAATGCCTCGACGTTGTTGTCGATGCCCGCGACGACGGTCTCCTCGTAGTGCAGCAACCCGTCGCGGATCCAGCCGCCGACCTCCTGTACGAACTGCTGCTGCAGGTCGTAGTGGTCTCCGACCAGGAGGCCGCGCAGGGTGAGGCGCTTGCCGATGGCGAGGGCGAGATTGCGCGGGCCGGGGGCCGGCGCGGTCGCGTTGTACTGGGCGATGGCCCCGCACAGCGCTGCGCGGCCGTGCACGTTGAGGGCGCTTATCGCGGCCTCGAGGTGGTCGCCGCCGACGTTGTCGAAATAGACGTCGATGCCGTCCGGGGCCGCCGCCTTGAGTTGCTCGGCCACGGGCCCGTTCTTGTAGTTGAAGGCGGCGTCGAAGCCGTACTTCTCGAGGAGGAGTTCGACCTTCTCGTCCGAGCCCGCGCTGCCGATGACCCGCTTGGCGCCCTTGAGCCTGGCGATCTGCCCGACCTGGCTGCCGACCGCACCGGCCGCGCCCGAGACGAAGACGGTGTCGCCCTCGTGGAAGTCCGCAACGCGCAGCAAGCCTGCGTAGGCGGTCAGTCCGGGCATGCCCAGGACACCGAGGTACGTGCTCGGCGGGGCCTTCCGGGGGTCGACCTTCACGACGTCCACCGCGTCGAGGAGAGCGTACTCGCGCCAGCCGAGCCCATGCAGGACGTGATCACCGACTGCGACGGTCCCGGCGGAGGAGTCATCGCCCACGGCGACGACGACGCCGACCGCACCGCCGTCCATCGGCTGGTCCAGCTGGAAAGGAGCGACGTAGGACTTCACGTCGTTCATCCGGCCGCGCATGTACGGGTCGACCGACAGGTGCAGGTTGCGGACGAGGATCTGACCGGAGCCGGGCTCGGTGACGGGAACCTCGCGCAGGGCGAAGTCCTCCGGCCGGGGCACACCGTTCGGGCGGGCGACCAGATGCCATTCACGGCTGGTGGTGGGGAGGGTGTTCATGGTGGGAATGTCGCTTTCCGCCGTCTCGTGCACGGCTGGGGTCGGATCAGCTGAGGGGCTTGGTGAGGACGGCTTTGCGGTGGCTGAAGGTCTCGATGGAGTAGCGGCCGTGGTAGCTGCCCATGCCGCTTTCCCCGACGCCACCGAACGGCAGGTCCGGGATGGTGAGATGGGCCACCGGCAGACCGAATCCGAGGCCGCCCGAGGAGGTTTCGGCCGTCAGCCGTTCCCGGGTGGTGTCCGATTCGGTGAACGCGTACAGGGCCAGTGGCTTGTCGCGGTCGTTGATGAAGGCGATGGCCTCGTCCAGACCGGCCACCTCGACGATCGGCAGGATCGGGCCGAAGATCTCCTCCTGCATGACCGGCGCGTCCGGGGACACCTCGGCCAGGACGGTCGGAGCGATGTACTTGGCCTCCCGCTCGTACCCGCCGCCGATGACCTGCCGTCCCGAGTCGAGGAGGGTGGTCAGCCGGTCGAAGTGGCGGTCGTTGACGATACGGCCGTATTCCGCGGACGCGGCCGGGTCGGGCCCGTACAGCGTGTCGACGGCCTTGGCCAGGGCGGTTTCCAGGGCGCGGGCGGTTCCGGGATCGGTGAGGACGTAGTCGGGGGCGACGCAGGTCTGTCCGGCGTTGAGGAACTTCCCTGCCGCCAGGCGGGCGGCGACCGTGTCCAGGTCGGTGTCGCGGTCCACGAACGCCGGGGACTTTCCGCCCAGTTCGAGGGTGACGGGGGTGAGGTTCCTGGCGGCTGCGGCCATCACGATGCGCCCCACGGTGCCGTTCCCGGTGTAGAGGATGTGGTCGAAGCGCTCTTCGAGGAGAGCGGTGGTCTCCGGGACGCCGCCTTCGACCAGGGCGACCGCGTCGGTGTCGAGGTACTGCGGCAGGAGGCGGGCCAGGACCGCGGAGGTGGCCGGGGCCAGTTCACTGGGCTTGGCCACCACGGCGTTGCCTGCGGCGAGGGCACCGGCCATGGGAGCGAGCAGCAGCTGCGCGGGGTAGTTCCAGGGGGCGATGATCAGGACGACGCCGAGCGGGTCGTACTGGGTCCACGCAGTCGCCTCTCCCAGGTGCGCCGGGACCGGGGCGGGTTCCGGGCGGAGCCAGCCCTCGAGGTGGTCGAGGGTGTGGTCGATCTCGCGGATGACGAAGTCGACCTCGGTGCGGTATGCCTCGGAGGTGCTCTTCCCCAGGTCGGCGCGGAGGGCGGCGGCTATGTCGTCGCGGTGTTCGGTGAGCAGGGTGCGCATCCGGTGCAGTTGGCCGGTGCGCCAGGTCAGAGGCTTGGTGGTGCCGGTGCGGAAGGTGGCGCGCAGCCGCGCGACGAGCTCGGCGGGCTGCTCGGACACAGAGTTGCTCATGGTCCCCTCACTGGGTGGGTGCGATGCGTGGACGGGTGGGCGCTGTTGCCGGCGCACAAGGCAGCGGTACGGGCGGACGCCGGTCGCTTGCCGGCGCGGAAGTCCGCGGGCAGACCCGGTCGCCGGCGGCCGCAAAGGGGGTCAGCGGCGGTTCAGGATGTCGATGAGGTTCCGCGCGAGCTGCGCCGAGGAAGCGGGGTTCTGGCGGGTGTGCAGATTGCGGTCCGCCACGACGTGCTCGTCCAGGAGGTCCGGGCCGCCGTAGGTGCGGTAGGTGATGGCCTTCATGGTGGTGCTCCTTGGTGCGGTGGTGCGGTGGTGCGGTGGGGCTCGTCAGGCAGCGGTCGTGGCAGCGGCCGGCTCGGTGGTGGGCACGTGGTGTTCCTCACGGGGCACCTGCTGGTGCTGCCTGAGGCCGACCAGCGCGACGGCCAGGACGAGCGCGAAGGCGACACCGGCGATGGTGAAGCTCAGGGTGAACTGGCTCTCGGCGGGCAGCGGGGGCACTCCGGCCGGCAGGTGCTCGATGGTCCTGGAGGCGAGCAGTGAGGTGATCAGCGCGCTGCCGATCGAACTGCCGACGGACCGGGAGATGGAATTGATGCCGTTGGCGATGCCGGTCTGGTGGGGTGGCACCCCCGCGACGATCAGGGCGGGCATCGCGGCGTAGCCGAGGCTGATGGCAGTTCCGACGGCCATTCCGGCGCCGATGACCGAGGGGGTCGAGGAGTGTGCGGCGGCCAGCCAGGCGAAGCCCGCGATGCCGATCACTGCGCTGAGGGCGAGGGTGCGGCGTGGGCCGATCCTGCGGATCAGCACGCCACCGAACTGGGCGGCGACGAGGGAGGCGATGGTGCTGGGCAGCAGGTACTCGACGGAGGCGCGGAGCACGGAGGCGCCGAAGCCGTAGCCCGCGACGTTCTCCGGTATCTGCGCCAGGTAGGAGATGCCGAGGAACTGGGTGAACATCCCGAACCCGACAAAGAGGCCCGCGAGGTTACTGAAGAGCACCGGGCGGTGAAGGAACATCCTCATGTCGACCATGGGTTCGCGGACGCGGCTCTCGGTGAGGCTCCAGACGCCGGCCATGATGACCGCTCCTGCGAAGCTGCCCAGCGTACGGGCGGAGGTCCAGCCCCACTCGTGGCCCTGGGAGATCGGCAGCAGCAGCAGAACCAGGAAGAGGCCGAGGGTGAGCGCGCCGAGTATGTCGGTGCGTCCGCCCGTCTTGCTGCGGCTCGCCGGTACGAGGAGGGCGACGGCGAGCAGGGTGACCGCTGCGAGGCCGGCGGCCAGCCAGAAGACGCGGTGATAGTCGGCGTTCTCGCCTCGCGTCAGCAGGCCGGTGGTGACCAGCGCGAAGCCGCTGCCGAATGCCAGGGTGCCGCTGACCAGCGCCATCGCTCCCGGCAGCCGGCGGGCAGGTACCTCCTCGCGGAGCACCGACAGAGCGAGCGGGAAGATCGCGGTGGCGGCACCCTGCAACACGCGGCCGACGATCAGCCAGAGCAGCGAATCGGTCGTGGCGGCCAGGACCGAGCCGACGATCATCACCGCCAGCACGCCGATCAGGGTCGGCTTCTTCCCGCGCTGGTCGCCGAAGCGGCCGAGCAACGGGGTGAAGACCGCAGCGGAGAGCAGGGTAGCGGTGGTGACCCAGCTGACCTCCGCCGAGCTGGCGCCGAGGCTGCTCTGCATCAGGCCGAGGATCGGCACCACCAGCGTCTGCATCATCGACACGATCATCGCGGCGAGGCTCAGGGTGAGGACGACTGCGGTCTCGACTCGGCGTCGGCCAGGCGGCGGAACAAGGGGTTGTGACACGGGCGCTTTCTCCGGTGCGGGCGTCGTGGCGGGAGATCGACGACGAGGATCGGTCAATGATTAGATGCTTGATACAACCAAGCAGTGGCCCGACGTTAAACCTCAATGGTTGAGAAAGTCAAACTTTGAGCTTCGCCTACACTTGCGACATGGCCCGTACCCCTGTCCCGCACGCCGACCGCTCCGCCCCGCTGGGCAACGCCCTTGCCCCCGACGAACTCATGGAGCGCTTGGCGCGCGCCGCTGCCGGTTACTACCGGGATCTGGCAGCGGCGGCCGCAGAACACGGGCTCACCCTGAGCCAGGCCAAGATGCTCATCCTGCTACGGCAACCGCTGCCCATGCGCGCCCTCGCAGGACTGCTCGCCTGCGACGCCTCCAACATCACCGGGCTCGTCGACCGGCTGGAGGCACGTGGACTGGTCTCCAGGCACCTCAATGCGACCGACCGGCGGATCAAGAACGTGGTCGCCACCGAAGAGGGAAGGGAGGCCGTCCGCCGCATCCGCGCCGACATGCGTGCCACCTCGGCAGCCTTCGCGCGTCTCGACGAGGAGGGCCGCCGCAGTCTCCATGAGCTGCTGGGACGCCTGCACCCCGAGGAAACCGCCTGACCGCTGCCGGGCCGCCGACCGCTGCCGGGCAATCGCCGATCCTTGCCGCGGCTGCTCCTCCCGCCACTCGCACATCGAGCGGCCTTGCGGCCGGACCGTCAGGACTCCCCGTGATCCTCCGCAGATGCGGCAACCCGGGCGTGCAGTGCCGTGCGACCGTCGAGGAACAACTCGAGGGCAGGGCGCCGGTCCGACCGGCGGACCGGAGCGGCTGGGCGGGCCGGGGCGGCTGGGCGGACCGGGCCCTGGCGAGCGTGTACGGCATGACGGCCACCGCACACCCGAGTACGTGGTCGTACTCGAAGCATCGCGCGGTGGCCGCCACGTCCATAACCCACCCGTCACCGGGTTGCAGGGGAAAGCGACGGCTATTCCGCCGGATCGCGGACTGGCTTGATCCGCCACAGCGACAGCAGAGCGACGACCGCCATCACGGCCACGTAGAGGGAGATCGACATCGAAGTGTGCGTGGCCTCCAGCAGCAGAACCATCACGAACGGTGCCAGACCGCCGCCGAGCACCGAGGCGATCTGGTAGCCGAGGGAGGCGCCGGAGTAGCGAACCTCGGCGCTGAACATCTCGGCGAACAGCGCGGCCTGCGGACCGTACGCCACCGACAGGCACGTGACGCCCCCGACCAGGGCCAGGACGACGAGCGGGAACTGCTTGGTGTCGATGAGCTGGAACATCGGGAATGCCCAGACGCCCAGGGCCAGGACCCCGGCCGCGTAGACGCGGCGGCGGCCTATGCGGTCCGAGAGCGCCGCGAAGGCCGGGAGCGCGACGAGCTGGGCAGCATTGCCCAGCAGCACGGCAGCCAGCACGGTGCTCTGGCTCATTCCCAGGTGCCTGCTGCCGTAGTCGAGCATCCCGGTGACCAGCAGGTAGAAAGCGGCGTTGACGACGAGGAACGAGCCGGCGGCGAGAAGGATCTGCTTGGGCTGGGTGCGCAGCACTTCCAGCACCGGCGAGCGCCGCCGGGCTTCCTTGCCCTCGGCCAGCCGCTGCTCCGCGCGCTGGAAGGCCGGGGTCTCCTCCAGCCGCTTGTGGACGAAGATGGCCAGCGCGATCATCACCACGCTGAAGATGAACGGCACCCGCCATCCCCACGCCTCGAAGTCGTCCTTGGCGACCACGCTGGTCATGAAGAGGAAGGTCAGATTGCCGAGGATCAGGCCGATCGGCACGCCGAGTTGCACAAAGCTGCCGTACAGTCCTCTCCGCCCGGGCGGTGCGTACTCCGTCGCGACGAGCATCGCACCGCCCCACTGCCCCCCGACCGCCAGGCCCTGGGCGAAGCGGAGCAGCGCCAAGATGATGGGTGCCCCGATCCCGATCACGGAGAAGGTGGGTAGCAGACCGATCAGCGTGGTCGCCCCGCCCATGACGATCAGTGTCGCCACAAGAACGGGTTTGCGGCCGAACTTGTCGCCGAAGTGGCCGCAGACGATGCCCCCGAGCGGGCGGGCGGCGAAGCCGATGGCGAAGGTCGCGAAAGCCGCGAGCACTCCGGCCACGGGGCTGAACGACGGGAAGAACTTTGTGCTGAACACGAGCGCGGCTGCCGTGCCGTAGATGAAGAAGTCGTACCACTCGATGGCGGAGGTGGCCATGGCGGTGAGGGCCGCACGGCGCACCTCGGAGCGCGGAACCGCCCCCGTATCGACAGGTTTTTGAGGGTCTGTCGTGGTGTTCTGAGCAGTCATGAAGTGACGGTCCTTTCGGTAGCACGGGGGGTGGCCTGCTGGGTGAACTGCCGACGCAGTTCCCGCTTGAGCACCTTGTGGCTGGGCCCGAGCGGCAGTTGGTCGACGACCTCGATGCGACGGGGGTACTTGTGACGGCCCACCCGGTCGCGGGTCCACGCGATGAGGGCGTCGGGATCGATGGAACGGCCGGTGCGCGGCACGACAACGGCGCAGATCTCCTCGCCGCGTTCGTCGTCGGGGATGCCGATGACGGCTGCCTGGGCGATGTCGGGGTGGCGCATCAGGGCTTCTTCGACCTCGCGGGGGTAGACGTTGAAGCCGCCGCGGATGATGAGGTCCTTCTTGCGGTCGACGATCGAGAGAAACCCGTCGGCGTCCTTGCGCCCGATGTCGCCGGTACGGAACCAGCCGTCGACGATGGCCGCGGCGGTGGCCTCCGGGTCGCCGAGATAACCGGCCATGACGTTGTGACCGCGGATGACGACCTCACCGGTCGCGCCGGGCGGCAGCAACTCGATGCAGTCCTCGATGTCGGCGTCGGCGATTTCCACCTCCACGCCCCACAGGGGGTGGCCGACGGTTCCCGGCCGCCTCCCGTACCCGGGCTGGTTGACACTCGCGGTCGGAGAGGTCTCCGAGAGGCCGTAGCCCTCGTACACGGTGGTGGTGAAGGTCTCCTCGAAGCGCTCAAGCACCGCGACCGGCAGTGACGCACCACCGGAGATGCACATGCCAAGCTGGGGGAGATCCTGGCGACCCGCCGCGCTGTCCAGGAGCCTGACGAACATCGTCGGTACGCCGTAGAACGCGGTAACCCCGTGGTCCCGCATGAGGGCGATGGCGCCGTCCGGGTCGAACCGCGGCTGCAGCACGAGCGCGGCGCCCGCGCGGAAGGTGGCGTTCATGGCCACGGTCTGGCCGAAGGTGTGGAACAGCGGCAGGCAGCCGAGCACCACGTCGTCGGAGCGCAGACCATTGGCATCGAACGCATTCACCGTCGCGTTCATGACCAGATTGAAGTGGGTGAGTACAGCACCTTTGGGACGTCCTGTGGTGCCGGAGGTGTAGAAGATGACGGCTGGGTCCTCGGTGTCCCGGGGGATGTACGTACGCAGAGGGTCGGCCGAGCGTGCGAGCGCGTCCAACGACCCGCTGTTGTGACGGTCCCCGAGGGGGAGGAAGGAGACCCCCGCCTTGTGCGCCGCCTCCCGGCCGAGATCGAGATAGCTCACCTCGGCGACGAGCGTTCGGGCGCCGGAGTGCTCGAGGACATACGCGGCTTCGTCCGCGTTGAGCAGCGTCGGCACCGGCACGACGACACCGCCGAGGGCCAGGATGGCGTAGTAGGCGCGAACGAAGTCCGCAGTGTTGGGGCACAGCAAGGCCACACGGTCATCGGGGCGCACGCCTTGCTTCCGCAGCGCGGCGGCGTAGCGCAGGGCATCGGCCCACAACTCGCCATAGGCCAGGCGGACGCCGCCTTCGACCAGCGCGGGACTGCCGGGGGAGCGGCGGGCGGGCTCGGCGAGCGTAGCCGCAAGTGACAAGGCTGCCATACGGTCTCCTGCAATCACACGAAAAGCGCTGACATGGGTCAGCTGAGGACTGGCGGACATGGGGTCCGGGACCGACGGCCTGACGAGACTCGGAGCGAGCCCGCAGGCGGCTCAGTGAGTCGGAGAGTCGGCTGCGCCGGACGGATGCAACGGATGAACACGAGGGGGATGGCCCGGTGGCGGCGCGGTAACGGTCGTGAACCGCGCTCTGTGCGTCGGGCAGCTTTCGGGGGTGACCGATCAGTGTTCGGTTATTTCTGGGGAGAGTAAACCGAACGTCGATCGGTTACAAGGGTCGACGGCTGCTCGCGCTCACCGGCGGACCGCCGGGGTCGCGCTCGCGATGCCCACACGACCGGCCGCGACCGGCCTCCGGCCCTTGTCCAGCGCCGACGCGGCGACCGGTTCCCTCGCGTCGCGCGGCGACGGTTCGGCGCCATGGGCCCCGCCGCGGGCGCGGTGCGGCGTGCCCGGGGCGGGTCCCCCTTCACAACCAGTGGCGCTACGGGTTACAGTCCAAAAAAACTTGCAGCGCTAGTTTAATTCGTCGGCGCCCGTCGCCCTCACAGCGCGTTCCCTTGCACCCGACGGCGAGGTGTACCTCCATGGATCATGTACTCACAGCGGAGCAGGCCGCAGGCGCGACCTGGTCGAGGTCCGTACGTCCCTGCCGGCCCGCTGTGCCGGCGCGCTGGGACCAGCCTGGAGGCAGCCGTGCGCTACGCGGGGAGCGGAAGAAGGCCGGCACGCCGGCCGCCGGGCACCAGGTGTTCCGGAAGATGATCGAAAACATCGGCGCCGCCCGGCCGCCGACCTGGCGGGTCGCCGCTCACATCGGCTGCGGGCCCCCGGTTCGTCACCGAGCCACGGTGGCGAAGCCGTACACGAGCGAGGCCGCGGTGCGGTGCGGGAACAACGCCCTCCACATCTCCGGCGGCTGGGGACGCACCGACGAGTACCCGGTGGGCGAGCTGCCCCCGACGCCGGCGAGATGCCCCTCTACGAGGTACCAGTCAGGTCCGGAAGTCGCTCATCGCAGCCGCCTCCACCGGTGTCGACGGCATCGGTCGAGCTGACCGTTCCCCACCACCACCGCCCACCCAACCAGGAGTCCCCGTGCGCCCCGTGTACTTCGCCGCCGCCCGCCGCACCCCCATCGGCCGGCTGCGTGGCGCCCTGTCCACCGTCCGCCCTGACGACCTCGCCGCAACCGTCCTCAAGGGCCTGCTCGCCGATGTGCCCGCCCTGGACCCGGTCCGCATCGACGACGTCTATTGGGGCGCCGCCAACCAGTCGGGCGAGGACAACCGCAACGTCGCCCGGATGGCGGTGCTGCTGGCCGGCCTGCCGGAGTCCGTGCCCGGAGCCACGGTCAACCGGCTGTGCGCCTCGGGCATGGAGGCGGTCACCGCCGCTGCTCGGACCATCGCCGCCGGCGAGGCCGAGGTGGTGGTGGCCGGCGGCTCGGAGTCGATGAGCCGCGCCCCCTTCGTACTGCCGCGCCCTGACGAGGCACTGCCGCACAAGGTCGAGACCTACGACACCCGGCTCGGCTGGCGGTTGACCAACCCGCGCATGCACCAGCTGCACGGCGTGCTCTCCATGGGCGAGACCGCCGAGGAGGTCGCCGAGCGCTATGGTGTCGGCCGCGAACGGCAGGACAGCTTCGCGCTGCGCAGCCACCAGCGCGCCGCCGCCGCCCGCAAGGACGGCCTCTTCGACGCCGAGATCCTGCCCGTCA
>NZ_JBQQBW010000054.1:0-46752 GCF_052245415.1 Streptomyces sp. 8N706
GCAAGATGTCCAACTACCGGCTCAAGAGAGCCGAGCACCGGCACTGGCCTCAACCCACCCGGACCTCCACCGAAGCCGTCCTGATCAGCGCACCAAGGGCGCCAGACCCGTAACGCAACGGCATTGGACCTAGGGCGTGTTTCGAAAGTAGCGCCGTCCGCCCGAAGGGCGGGGGTCGCGGCGGCTGGTGCGTACGATCGCAAGGCGGTGGGGGTACCCCCGGCCGGAGGCTGGGGGAGGTCGTCCTCGTACTGGGGTCCCCCATGCCGAAGGCCAGGGGAGTACTCGGACGAGCCCGACAACGCAGCGTGGGGGCACCGCCCAGCGGCAGCTGGGGGAGTGCGTGCCAGACGTCGCGGACCTGGGGGCACTCCCCCAGCCTTCGGCCGGGGGCACCCCCTCCCGGACGGAGTCTGGGGGAGGGACTTTCGAAACGCGCCCTAGCCGACCTTCTCGATCCGCGCGTTGCGGATGAGGAACTTCCCGGCCTCGCGGACTTCCTCGAACGCGGCGTTGTTCAGGAGCGCGCAGCTCCCCGACGTCGACTTCACCTCCACGGTGGTCGACTTGTCGTTGTCGAGGTTGGTGACCTTGAGCTGGGTGCCGACGGGGAACTCGCCACTGGAGGCCGCCGGAGCGCCGCCCTCACCGGACACCGTGACCGTCGATCCCTGGCAGACCACCTCGCCGGCCTGCGCCTCGGCGCCTTCCGCGGCACCGGCCTGCTCATCGGCACCGGCCTGCGCGTCCGCGCCCTCCTCAGCCCCCGCCTCAGCGCCCGCCGCGGCCCCCGCCTCAGCACCCTGCTCGGCCCCCGCCCCCGCCTCGGCTCCCTCCTCCGCACCGGCCTGGGCGTCGGCTCCCTCCTGACCCGCCTCCTGCGACGCCGCGTCGTCTCCCTGTGCGGCCGCGTCGCCGCCGGCGTCACTGCACCCGGCCGCCTCCTGTTGCACTCCGATCTGTTTGATCACCGCCTCACGGTTCGCGATCTTCGCAGCCGAGTTGGCGTCCGGGTTCGCTTGCTGCTTGGCGATGAAATCCTGGTTGTTGGCCAACGCCTTCGCCAGCCCGTCACAGGTCACCGATGCCTGGCTCGTGCCGGTCATCACGACCGCGATGCCACCGACCAGCGCGGCGGCGCTGACCGCCACGACGATCTTCTTCTTACCGCTGACCGTCTTCTTGCGTGACACTCGCAACTCCCGTCCTCGAACGTGGAACCACGGTCGGGATCGAACCGTGTTGCCCTGGAGAACGGAGCCGAAGCGGAATCTGCTCAGAATCGATAAAGAAATGAAGCGACCTGTACGAGTGGACGCCGGCCGCGGGAGGACGGGGACACCCCTCGTACTCCGCCCCGCCGGTGCCCCGACCCCGACAGGCGCGCCCCGGTGACCTGGGCTCCGTCACGGAAAACACGAGGACCTCACCGCACACGGCACGCAGGGGAACGATCACGTGAAGACACCTGCGCATCGCGCATATCCAAGGGACCATGGAGGCATTGCGGCGACAGCACGGGGCAACCGAAAGAGGTGCCCGGGATGAGCCAGAACGATCCTCGGAGGGCCGGCACAGGTCATAGCGCTGCCCCTGAGCCTTCCGCGCCCGGGGGTCTGCTCGATGCCCTGGGGGTCGCCGCGGTCGTCCTCAACGCCAAGGGCGAAATCGCTCTGTGGAGCCCATCGGCCGAGCAGCTCTTCGGCTACACCGCGGAGGAGGCACTCGGGCAGCCTGCCGCCGCGCTGATGATCGACCCACAGCATCATCACCTGGTGAAGGAGCTGTTCAGAGAGGTACTCGAAGGGGCCAGCTGGGCGGGCGGCTTCCCGGTCCGGGTCAAGGACGGCAGCAGCCGGATGATCGAGTTCCGCAATATGCGGATGTTCGACGAGAAGAAGAACCCCTACGCGCTGGGCATCGCCACCGACCGGGCCACCCTCCGCACGATGGAGACCGATCTGGCGCTGTCCATGCGGCTGATCAGCCAGTCGCCGATCGGGCTGGCCGTCCTCGACACCGATCTCCGCTACGTCCTGGTCAACCCGGCGCTGGAGCGGATCAACGGCCTGCCGGCGGCCGAGCACCTCGGCCGGAATGTGACGGACGCCCTGCCCTTCCTGGATGTGGACGCCATCGAGTCCGCGACACGCCAGGTGCTGGCCACCGGCGCGCCGCTGCTCGACCAGTACGCGGTCGGACGCACCCCCGTCGACCCCGGACGGGATCACGCGTGGTCGGTCTCGTACTACCGGCTGGAGGACACCGGCGGGCAGGTCCTGGGGGTGGCGATCTCGGTCATCGACGTGACCGAGCGGCACAGCGCCACCAAGGAGATGATCAGGGCGCGGAAACGTCTCGCCCTGATCGCGGACGCGGGGGTCCGCATCGGCACCACGCTCGACCTCCGCCACACCGCCCGGGAGCTGGTCGAGGTGGTCGTACCCGACCTCGCCGACCTGGCCGCGGTGGACATCCTCGACTCCATCCTCAGCGACCGGCAGGACGTCTCCGGGCCGGTCACCGGCAATGGGCCCGCGGTCTTCCGCGCGCTCGCGGTGAAGGCCGCCTACCGCACCGAGGCCTCGCGCGCCCCCGACCCCGCCGGTGATGTCGCCCAGTACGCCGGCGACCGGCTGATCACCCAGGTCGTGGACTCCGGCGAACCCATCCTCGTACCGCATGTCGACGACGAGACGCTGCGCCGCGTCGCCCGGGACGACGAGTCCGCCGTCCTGCTGGCCCGCGCCGGGGCCCACTCCTATCTCGGGGTGCCGCTGATAGCCCGCGGCAATGTCATCGGGACGCTGAGCCTGATCCGGGCCCGGACGCCCACCCCGTTCGACGAGGACGATCAGCTGCTGGCCTGGGAGCTCGCCGCCCGCGCCGCCATCAGCATCGACAACGCGCGGCTGTACCGGAACGAGCGCCGTACGACTCTGGCCCTGCAGCGCAGCCTGCTGCCCCAGCGGCCCCCGCGCCAGCCCGGTCTGGAACTCGCTTATCGCTACCAGCCCGCGGGGTCCACGCACGAGGTCGGCGGGGACTGGTTCGACGTCCTGCCGCTGTCGGACGGCAACACCGCGCTCGTCGTCGGCGATGTGATGGGCAGCGGCATCACGGCCGCCGCGACCATGGGCCAGCTCCGTACCGCCACGCGTACCCTCACCCGGCTCGACCTGGAGCCGGCGGAGCTGCTCAGACACCTCGACGATGTCACCAACGGCCTGGACCAGGCCTTCGCCACCTGCGTCTACGCCAGCTACGACCCGCGGACCGCCCACTGCCGGATCTCCTCCGCGGGCCACCTTCCGCCCGTCCTCGTCCGCCCGGACGGCACCGCCGAGCTCATCGACGTCCCCAACGGAGTGCCCCTCGGCGTGGGGGACATACCCTTCGGCACCACCGACCTCCGACTGACCCCGGGCAGCCGGCTGGTCTTCTACACCGACGGTCTCGTCGAGACCCGGGACGAGCCCATCGACGCGCGCCTCACCGCCCTCGTCCGCATGCTGTCCGGCCCGCGGCGCTCCCTGGAGCGGACCTGCGACCTCCTGCTGCACTCCCTGCGCGACCCCGACGGGCACGATGACGTGGCTCTGCTCGTCGCGGAGGTACGGCCCATGGGTGACGGACCGTCACCAGGCTGATGTGCGCCCCTCATTGACGGGGTGGGGGTCTTCCTCTACACCATCCTGAGAGCGCTCTCATTCAGGGCATCGCGAACCGCGCTTCGCGATGCCTTCCCCCTCCCTCCCCAGGAGGCACTCCCCCATGAGCACGAGCAGCGTCGCCCAAGCGCCCCAGGCACCACCCCGCCGGCGCAGAGCCGTTCCCGCCGCCCTGACCGCCGCGGCCCTCGCCCTGGCCGGCCTCCTCGCGGCGCTCACGGCCGCACCGGCGCGGGGCGCCGTACCCCCGGCCCCCGGCTGGACTCTGCGGTGGAGCGATGACTTCACCGGCCCCGACCGGACCCCGCCCTCATCCGCCCACTGGCAGATCGACACGGGCCACGGCTACCCCGGCGGCCCCGGCAACTGGGGCACCGGTGAGATCCAGAGCTACACCGACTCCCCGGACAACGTGAGCCTCGACGGCTCCGGCCATCTGCGGATCACCCCGCTCCGCGACAGCTCCGGCAACTGGACCTCGGGCCGCGTCGAGACCCGCCGTGCGGACTTCAAAGCCCCCGCGGGCGGCGTTCTGCGCATCGAGAGCCGCATCCGGATGCCCGACGTCACCGGCAGCGCCGCGCTCGGCTACTGGCCTGCCTTCTGGGCGCTCGGCTCCCCCTACCGGGGCAACTACTGGAACTGGCCCGGCATCGGCGAGTTCGACATCATGGAGAACGTCAACGGGATCAACTCCGTCTGGGGCGTGCTCCACTGCGGTGTGAACCCCGGCGGCCCCTGCAACGAGACGACCGGCATCGGCGCCGACCGGGCCTGCCCCGGGGCGACCTGCCAGGCGGCGTTCCACACCTACCGCTTCGAATGGGACCGCGCCACCTCGCCCGAGGAGCTCCGCTGGTACGTCGACGACCAGCTGTTCCACAGCGTCCGGCAGGACCGCGTCGACGCCGCCACCTGGTCGAGGATGACCGAACACGCGGGCTACTACCTGCTGCTCAACGTCGCCGTCGGCGGGGCCTTCCCCGACGCCGTGGCGGCCGGCAGGACCCCGACCGCCGACACCGTCCCGGGCCGCCCGATGCTCGTCGACCACGTCGGAGTGTGGACCCGTGACGGCGCTCGCCGGGCGGGCGCCGCCGACGCCCGGTAGGGCAGCCGGCCCCGCGGGATCAGGACCCCGCGAGTGTCAACAACGCTCGTGATCAATACACCTAGGGCGTGTTTCGAAAGTAGCGCCGTCCGCCCGAAGGGCGGGGTCGCGGCTCCCCCAGCTACCGCTGGGCGGTGCCCCCAGGTGCGTGCGATCGCAAGGCGGTGGGGGTACCCCCGGCCGGAGGCTGGGGAAGGTCGTCCTCGTACTGGGGTCCCCCATGCCGAAGGCCAGGGAGGTACTCGGACGAGCCCGACAACGCAGCGTGGGGGCACTCCCCCAGCCTTCGGCCGGGGGCACCCCCACCCGGACGAAGTCTGGGGGAGGGACTTTCGAAACACGCCCTAGGCCCCGGCGGGCGGCACGCCGTGCCAGATCGTCGTCGCATCGCAGAACTCGCGGAGACCGTGGCCGGACAGCTCGCGCCCGTAGCCGGAGCGCTTCGTACCGCCGAAGGGGAATCCGGGGTGGGAGGCCGTCATGCCGTTGAAGTACACGCACCCGGCCTCCAGGTCCCTGGCGCACCTCTCCTGTTCGTCCGCGTCCCGCGTCCAGACGTTGGAGCTGAGGCCGAACGGGGTGTCATTGGCCACCCGTACCGCCTCGTCCAGGTCCGCCACCCGGTAGACGGACGCGACGGGGCCGAACGCCTCCTCGTCGTGGATGCGCATGTCCGGGGTGATGTCCGCCAGCACGGTCGGCTCGTAGAACCAGCCCACCGGCTGCCCTTCGGGCCGGCCGCCGCCGCACAGCACCGCCGCGCCCCGCCCCCGCGCGTCGTCGACCAGCTCCTCCAGATCGCGCCTGCCCTGCTCGCTGGAGAGCGGACCGACCTCGGTCGGCTCCTCCATCGGGTCGCCGACCGTCAGCGCGGACATGCGCTGGACGAAGGCGGCCACGAAGGCGTCGTACACGTCCGTGTGCACGATGAAGCGTTTGGCCGCGATGCAGGACTGCCCGTTGTTCTGCACCCGCGCGGTCACCGCCGTCGGCACGGCCTTGTCGAGGTCGGCCGAGGGCATCACCACATACGGGTCGCTGCCGCCCAGTTCGAGCACCGTCTTCTTGATCACATCGCCCGCGATCGAGGCGACGGAGCGGCCGGCGGGCTCGCTGCCGGTGAGCGTCGCCGCCACGATCCTCGGGTCACGCAGGATGTCGGCGATGGCGCCCGAGCCGACCAGCAGCGTCTGGAAGCAGCCCACGGGAAAGCCGGCCCGGCGGAACAGGTCCTCGAGGTACAGCGCGGTCTGCGGGACGTTCGAGGCGTGCTTGAGCAGGCCCACGTTGCCCGCCATCAGCGTCGGCGCGGCGAACCGGACGACCTGCCAGAGCGGAAAGTTCCACGGCATGACGGCGAGGACGGGCCCCAGCGGGCGGTAGCGCACGACGGCGTGGGCGCCGCCGGAGTCCTCGACGTCGGCCGGGAAGGGGTGTTCGTCCGCCAGCAGCAGCTCGGCGTGCTCGGCGTACCAGCGCATGGCCTTGACACACTTGGCCGCCTCCGCGCGGGCCTGGGCGATCGGCTTGCCCATCTCGATCGTCATGGTGCGCGCGATGTCGTCCCGGTCCGCCTCCAGCAGGTCGGCGGCGGCGCGCAGCAGCTCCGCCCGCCGCGGGAAGGTACTCGTCCGGTACTCCCGGAAGGCCGCCTCGGCACGTACCAGCCGTTCCTCGATCTCCGCCTTGCCGAGTGCGTCGAAAGTCTTGAGTGTTTCCCCGGTGGTGGGGTTGACGGTCGCGATCGGCACGGGAATCCCTCCTCGGGACGCGAGGTACGGACACGCGGGTGCCCGTTGCTCCCTGTTCTACTCCCGCGGCGGGGAAAGCGCTTCCGCAGCCAGGGCGGGGATCACACCGCCCGCGAGGACGGACCGGCGCTGCCGCGGTGAGAGCCGGTGGCGTACGGCGTAGTGCTCGCCTCTGGTGGTGTTGTGCACCCGCAGCCCCGGTCGCGCGTCCGGGGCCAGGGAGGCGTGCAGGCCCTCCATTCTCAGCCGGTCCCCGGCCACGACGCGGTCCCAGTCTCCGGGGTCGTCGAATTCCAGCGCGAGGACTCCGAAGTTCGCCAGGTTCTGCCAGTGGATCCGGGCGAAGGACTTGGCCAGGACGGCCCGCAGCCCCAGATGGCGGGGGGTGATCGCGGCGTGTTCCCGGGAGGAGCCCTGCCCGTAGTTGTCACCGGCCACGACGACGTGCGGCCCCTCGGTCCGGGCGGCGAGCCGGGCGTAGTCGGGGTCGATACGGCTGAAGGTGAAGGCGGCGAGTTCGGGGATGTTGGAGCGGAAGGGCAGCGCCTCCGCCCCGGCGGGCGAGATCTCGTCGGTGGAGACGTTGTCGTCCGCCTTCAGCAGGACCGGCCCTTCCAGGGTGTCCGGCAGGGGGTCCAGCTCGGGGAGCGCGGAGATGTTGGGGCCGCGTTCCAGGGCGATGTCCCGGGCCTGCTCCGGCGGTGGGGGCGCCTCCATCGCCCCCGTGTCGACCGTGGCGCGCTCGGGCAGGCGGAGCTCCGGCCGGCGGGTGCCCGTCTCGGCGGCCCACTCCCGGGGGTCGGTGATCCGTCCGGTCAGCGCCGAGGCCGCGGCCGTCTCCGGGGAGCACAGCCAGACCGCGTCCTGCGCGGTGCCGGAGCGCCCGGGGAAGTTACGCGGAAAGGTCCGCAGGGAGTTGCGGCCGGCGGCCGGCGCCTGGCCCATTCCGATGCAGCCCAGACAGCCGGGCTGGTGGATCCGCGCTCCGGCGGCGATCAGGTCGGAGGTGGCCCCGAGCAGAGTGAGGTCCTGGAGGATCTCCCGCGACGTCGGATTGATGTCGAGGCTCATCCCCCGGGCGGTCCGGCCTCCCTTGACCATGGCGGCGGCGACCGCGAAATCGTGCAGTCCCGGGTTGGCCGACGACCCGATGACGACCTGGGAGACCGGGTCACCCGCCACTTCCCGTACGGGTACGACACGGTCGGGCGAGCCGGGCCGGGAGATCAGCGGCTCCAGCCCCGAGAGATCGATCTCCTCGTACAGGTCGTAGCGGTCCCCCGGCTCGCCGGTGATCTCGGTGAAGTCCTCCTCGCGCCCCGCGGAGCGCAGAAAGGCCCGGACGGCGTCGTCCGCGGGGAAAACGCTGGTGGTGGCGCCCAGCTCGGCTCCCATGTTGGCGATGACATGACGGTCCATGGCGGAGAGGCCGCTCAGTCCGGGGCCGTAGTACTCCAGGATCCGGTCGACGGCGCCGCTCACACCGTGCCGGCGCAGCATCTCCAGAATGACGTCCTTGGCACTGACCCAGGGCGGCAGCACCCCGGTGAGCCGGATGCCCCAGATGCGGGGCATCCGCAGATACAGCGGCCGCCCCGCCATGGCCAGCGCCACCTCCAGCCCGCCGACGCCGATCGCGAGCATGCCGAGCGATCCGGCGGCGCAGGTGTGGGAGTCGGAGCCCGCGAGCGTCCTGCCCGGGACGCCGAAGCGCTGCATATGGGTGGGGTGCGAGACGCCGTTACCGGGCTGGGAGTACCAGAGCCCGAAGCGGCGGCAGGCCGACCGGAGAAAGATGTGGTCCTCGGCGTTGCGCTCGTCGGTCTGCAGGATGTTGTGGTCGACATACTGCACACTCACCTCGGTCCGGACCCGGTCCAGGCCCAGGGCTTCCAGTTCCTGCATCACGAGGGTGCCGGTGGCGTCCTGGGTCAGGGTCTGGTCGATCCGCAGACCGATCTCCTCGCCGGGCTCCATCCGGCCCTCCACGAGATGGCCGGCGATGAGCCGACGGGCGATCGAGCCCTCCGCGCGGGAGGGTTCGGCCCCCGTGCGGAGGGCCGTACCGGTCGGTCCCATGCCGCCCGCCACCGCTCAGGCGGCCCAGCGCAGCACCGCGCCGAAACCGCCCGCCGGGCCCGGCATTCCGTCGGGGACCAGCATGACCTCGGCGTCGCCCGCGGCGGCGGACCGCATCAGCGCGTCGTCCGCGCGGGCGCGCTGCGGCTTGGCGACACCCATGGCCTGGACCTCGCCGCGCTGCACCGCGACCTGGTCGGCCCCGGGGCCGATCCAGACGTCCCGGCCCCCGTCGGGGGCGATCTGTGCCATCAGCAGCGTGGCCACCTGGTGGGCGCGGGCCGCGTCCAGGACGGCGGGCACCCCTTCGGCCGCCTCGCCCGGGCCCGCCTCGGAGCTCCCCGGACGGTGCTCCCCGCCCCGGCCGCGGCCCGCGCGGAAGTGGTCGAGGGCGCTCTGGAGGCGTGTTCGCGCGTGTTCCTGCCGGATCCGGGCCACCTCCTGATCGAGCCGGCCGTTCGCGCGTCCGGAGGACCTGCCGCCGTGTTCGGTCTCGGCACTGACAGCCCGTAGCTGGTGGGGCAGCCGCTCGTACACCGCTTTGCGTTCGCGCGCGTCACCGGCCAGGACGAGGAGCCCGGCACCGCAGTCGGGCCAGGTGCGGGCGATCTCATCCGCGATGATCTCCGCGTTCTGCTTCCAGGTGTTCTCCGTCTTGTTCCGGAAGTGCCATTCGTGCCGGTCGTCGGGGACGGTTCGGTGCCCGCGCCACCGCTTGCCCTTCGCCTGGCCTGCCGGTTCCTGCCGGAGCGCGTCCCGCAGCTCCAGATCGGCGCCGAGGTGGTCGATGAACGCCACCAGGCACGGCGGCTGGTCGTCGTGGAGGCCGGCGAGCGGCGCGGTGTGCGGCAGCGTCGACCAGCCGGCCTCCCCGATGTACGGCGCGACGGCGAGCGGAAGGTCGAGCACGACCTCGGCTCCTGCCGCGAAGAGCGCGCGTCCCGGGGGTGTTCCGGAGATGGGCTCTTCGGAGAGCGTGTCCATGACCGCCTTCACGGTGTACGCGTCGGCGCCCTCGTCGATGAGTTGCGCCGCGACGGCGCGCTGCCGCAGAAGCCACTGGTGAGCGGTGTCCTCACTCGCCCACGTGGTGTCGATGTACACCGACGCCCATGGGCCCGGACGGTCGAAGAGCGGTTTGAGAAAACCGAGTTCCATGATCTCCCCCAGGCTCGGGGACAGGTGGTTGCTATCAGCCTAGAGCTGCCCTAGGACGGTGCGTGTGCCCGGCTGCCCTGGCGGAGAAACCGGCGCAGCCGTGCGAGGGGCCAGGTGTTGATCACATCCTCCGCGGTGAGCCAGCCGCGCTGGGCGGTGCCCACTCCGTAGCGCAGGTAGTCGAGGTGGATGGTGGAGTGGGCGTCGGTGTTCACCGCGAACTTCGCGCCGTGCCGTTTGGCCCGCAGGATGTGCTCGTCGGACAGGTCGAGACGGTCGGGGTGGGCGTTGATCTCCAGGGCTGTGCCGGTGCGGGCGCAGGCGGCGAACACCGCGTCGAGGTCGGCGTCGAGACCGGGCCGCTTCCCGAGGATGCGGGTGGTGGGATGCCCGATGATGTCGACGTGGCGGTTCTCGCAGGCCCTGACGAGCCGTTGGGTCAGGGCGTCCCGCCCCTGGTTGAAGTGCGAGTGCACGGAGGCCACGCAGAGGTCGAAGTCCTCCAGGAACTCCTCCGGCCAGTCCACGTTCCCGTCCGGGTCGATGTTGAGTTCGGTGCCGTGCAGCAGACGCATCCCGCGGTGCTTGCCGTCGAGGGCCCGTACCCGTTCCCGCTGCGCGAGCATCTTCTCGTCGGTCATCTGCTGCATGTAGAGGTTCGGCGCGTGGTCGGTCACGGCGTAGTAGCGGTAGCCGCGGCGGGCGGCTGCGGCGACCATGTCCTCCAGCGTGGAGAGCCCGTCCGTGAGGTCGGTATGGGTGTGCAGATCGCCTTTGATGTCGGCCTCCGTCACCAGGTCCGGCAGCTCGCCGCGCAGGCCGGCGGCGACCTCGCCGCGGTCCTCGCGCAGCGTCGGGGGGATCCAGGGCAGCCCGAGGCGGGCGTAGACCTCCTCCTCGGTCTCGGAGACCACCTTCCGTCCGCTCTTCACATGGAACAGGCCGTACTCGGAGAGCTTCAGCTGGTGGCGCACGGCCATCTCGCGGGTGCGGATGTTGTGGGCCTTCGAGCCGGTGAAATACTGGAGTCCGGCTCCCCAGGAGTCCGGCGGTACGACGCGCAGGTCGACCTGGAGCCCCTTGGTGGTGCGGATGGAGGTCTTCTTCGCGCCGTGGGCGATGACCTCCATGGCGTACGGCAGCCGGGTGAACTCGTCCATGAAGGGCTCGGAGAGGTCCGCCGCGACCAGGATGTCGACGTCCCCGATGGTCTCGCGCATCCGCCGCAGGGAACCGGCGTAGCCGCACCGCTCGCAGCCGGTCACCGCGGACAGCGCGGCCACGATCTCCTCGGCGACCTCCATGGCGACATTGAGCGGGACCCGGTCACCGGCCGCCTGCATCAGCGAGATGCCGTGGAGGATGTTCTCCTCGGTCTTGGGCCCGAAGCCCTTGAGGTCGCGCAGCCGCTCCTCCTCGATGGCGTCGAGCAGTTCGGCGACCGAGGCGATGTGCAGATCCTCGTACAGCGTCATGGCCTTCTTGGGGCCGAGGGTGGGGATGGCCATGAGCTGCCGTACGCCGGCGGGGATCTTGGCGCGGACGTCCTCGACCGCGGGCATCCGGCCGGTGCGCAGATACTCGATCACCTTGTCGGCGATGGACTTGCCGACATTGGGGATGTCCCGCAGGCCCTTGGCATCGAGTTGGGAGACATCCGCGTGGTGGCCGCCGATCGCACGCGCGGCCTTCTCGTAGGCGCGGGCTTTGAACGCGTCTCCACCGGTGATCAGGACGAGGTCCGCGTACTCCTGGAGCAGAGCCTCGACCTCCTTGTTGGGTCGGGCCACGTCCCAAGTTTAGGCCCGGACCGGCACATCCTGCTCGGCCCGCGACGTCGTGGACCGAGCAGGACGCGACGGTCCGGGCGCACACCGACAGGGCCACCGCGGGCCTTCCCGCGGCGGTGCGCACGGCCCCCCTGGCGCCTGCCTCACCTGGCCACGGCGTATGGCTCACATGACCGGAACAGGAGGCTCACCCGGCCCTGGAACGGGCGGCTCACCTGGCCCTGGACGGGGGGGCTCACATGTCGTGAACAGGCGGCTCACATGGCCAGATGCGCCCGCAGGTGCGTGACCTCCTCGATCTCCACCCCAGCCTTCGCCAGCAGTTGCCGGGCGAGTTCGTTGAGCGCCCGGGCCGCGGCGATCTCCTCGCCGACCTTGGGCTGCTCCGGGTCGTCCGGGTGGCGGTTGGCGCGCCCATGCGCCCGCAGTTCCGTACCATCCTGGAGTCTCAGCAGCGCGGCCGCCTCGGTCTTGTTGTCGATCTCGCGGAACTCCATGTCCACATGCCATCCGGTGATGGTCTGCATGACGGTCACCTCCCAGCGTCACCTTCCAGAATGCGCCTCGGGATGCCTCCGAGTCGACGCCGTACCGGTGCGGTTCCCGTTCGTTTCCGGGCCGGACGGGACCAGGTGTTCCAGGAACCAGTCCCGGGCGAGGGCCGACACGGTGTTCATGGCCCCGGGCTCCTCGAAGAGGTGGGTGACGTCCGGGACCACGACGAGCCGGTGCTCGCAGTTCATCCGGTTCTGGGCCTGGCGGTTGAGATCCAGCAGGGTCTCGTCGCCTCCCCCGACGATGAGCAGTGTGGGGGCTCGTACGTCCGCGAGCCGGGGCCCCGCGAGGTCGGGCCGCCCACTCCGGGAGACCACGGCCGCGATCTCCGCATCGTCGTCGGCGGCGGCCCGGAGGGCGGCGGCGGCGCCCGTACCGGTCCCGAAGCAGCCGATCGGCAGGGTGCCGAGGTCACGGCGGAGCAGCCGGATCGCCTCGGTGAGCCGGCCGGACAGGGTCTCGATGGCGAACGGATTGGCCCGGTCGAGCTCCTCCTCGCGCGTGAGCAGGTCGAGGAGCAGGGTGCCGAGGCCTGCCTCGTTGAGGGCCTCCCCGACGAAACGGTTGCGCGGGCTGCGGCGGCTGCTGCCGCCGCCAGGGGCGAAGACGACGACGCCGAGCGCGCCGTCGGGCATCCGGAGGTCGCCGCTCAGCCGCACACCGTCCGCCTCCACCGGGATCTCCCTCTCGGTGACCTCGGGCGGGTCGTCCGGCCCGGACGGCGTCGTGGGCTCCGGCACGGACCGGGCCAGCAGATCGATGACCTCCCGGTCCTCGGTCTGGGAGAAGTCCTCGTACCACTCTCCGACGGCGTAGAACGCGGACGGTGTCGAGAGGCAGACCACTTCGTCCACCTCGGAGCGCAGGGCCGCGGCGGCGTCGGGGGGTGCCACGGGAACGGCGAGCACCACGCGCGCGGCTCCCTGGGCCTTTGCGACCCGGCAGGCAGCCGCCGCCGTCGCGCCGGTCGCGATGCCGTCGTCGACGACGACCGCCGTACGCCCCGCGAGCGGGATCCGCTGACGGCCGCCGCGGAACCGCTCGGCCTGCCGCCGGAGTTCCGCTTCCTCGGTCCGCTCGACCTCGGCGAGATCGTCCTCGCCGACCCGGCTCATCCGGACGATGTTGTCGTGCACGACCCGCACCCCGCCCTCGCCGATGGCCCCGAAGCCGAGCTCCCGGTGGTACGGCACGCCGAGCTTGCGGACGAGGATGACATCCAACGGTGCGCCGAGGGCGTCGGCGACCTGGGCGGCCACCGGTACTCCACCGCGGGGAAGGCCGAGAACGACCGGGTGTTCGGTGCGCAGATGCTCAAGCCCTGCGGCAAGGCGGCGGCCGGCGTCCGCGCGGTCGGTGAACCGCATGATGCACCCCCAGCCCGGGGGGACGAAGAAGCCCACAAGACTGGTATGTACTGAATCAATCTGAAAAGCGCGGATTCCGCAACTGCGGGCCTGTGACCTCGTACGTGCAGGGGCCGCCGCCCCGGATGCGTCCACGGACCACGGCCCCGGGGACGGACGGGGACCACGGCCTCGGGGACGGACGGGGACCACGGCCTCGGGGACGGACGGGGACCACGGCCTCGGGGACGGATGGGGGAACAGCCTCGGGGCGTCCCGCTGCGCCCTCGTACGTGCACACGGGCGCGGCCTCAGGTGTCCAGAGCCGCCCGCACCCGCGCCGCGGCGTCCTCCGCCTGCGCCTCGTCGGCGTAGCGGGTGCGCGGCCAGAAGAAGCCGCGGAGGCCGTCCTTGGGGTTGCGCGGTACGACATGGACGTGGAAGTGCGGCACGGACTGGCTGATCCGGTTGTTCGCGCCCACGAACGAGCCCGCGGCTTCCATCCCCCGCTCCACGGCGCCCGCGATCCGCTGGACCCGGAGGAAGAAGGGCCCCACATCGGGCGACGGGAGGTCGCCGAGCGTCTCGGTGTGCCGCCGCGGCACCACCAGCACATGGCCCGGGAAAAGGGGTCTGGCATCGAGGAACGCCACCGCCGTCCCGTCCTCGAAGACCCGGTGGCTCGGCACCTCGCCGGCGACGATTGCACAGAAGACGCAGTTCACGCTCCCCAGTCAACCCTCCGCGCCGCCGCGCCGCCGCACTTTCGTCCCGCTCGCCGGGCGGGTCGCCGGGGAGCACCCTGGAGGCATGGAGAACGCCAAGGGCGCGCCCGAGCCGGACGCTCCGGTCGTGGTGGCGCCGTTCGAGACCGACGCCCGCTACCGGCTGGTGCATCTGCGGGGCGTGGGCTGGGAGCCCCTGGAGCGCGAGGAGTTCGAGCCACGGATCCGGCAGGTGTTCCCCGGCGTCGACCTCGACGATCCGGAGCAGGTGCACTGGACGGACCGGCCCGGCGAATGGCCGAAGTGGCACCCTGGCGAGGCCTGAGAGGAACCGCCGCGGCCCCCGGGGCGTAATACGGGACGCGGCACGGCGGACCGGGCTGTGCCGCGGAGGCCGGCGACACGGCCGGGGGACGGCGCAATGGGGACGTGCCGCGGGCACCCGGGTGAGCGCCCGGCGGCCCCGTGGGGGATCGATGCGACGTGGGGCAGGGCTGTCCGGACTCCGATTGAGCAGTCGGCGGGTCCCGTCCGTGATTGAGGGTGGGCGGTGATGACCGGGACGTCGTAGAAGCGGAGCGAGGGTGAGCGGCATGTTGCCGGAGCGGGCGAACAGTGCCAGTGGAGATGAGCTGGCCGTGCCAATGGCATGGCTGTACGCCGAGTACGTCGCCGAGGAGGTGCTCAGGCAGGCCGAGCTCATGCAGCCGATGAGTCTGGAGTTCCGGGCCGGGCGGGACGCTCTCGCCCTGACGGCCTTTCTGTCGGGCGGGGCGCAGCTGTCGGGTGCGGGGGTGGTGTCGCAGCTGGAGCACTGGTGCGATCTGACGGCGGCGGCCGGGCCCTGGCACAGCTGGTGCTCCAGGCGGCTCCAGTGCCTCGACCGGGAGGAGCGGGCCCTCGGGCACACCAGCCCGGATCTGCCGTTCGCCCGGGCGGCCTGGCGGCGGCTGGTCGAGACGGAGCTGCTCTCGGCGGACGAGGACTACGACGACACCTGGGCGGGCGCCGACGTCGACGAACACCGGCCCGCCACCGTGTGGACCCCTGCGTGGCAGCTCGGGCTGCCTTTGGCCAGCCTGGCCCTTCAGATGTTCTGACTGAACTTCTTCTGACCGAACCTCTTCCGTCCGCCCGCGGCCGGTGCTCCCCGGGTATCCCCACGGACAAGGCGGCCCGTGCGAGCGCGAACCCTCCGCTCAGGGCCACGGAGCGGCCGATGTGGACAGCGCCGCGCAGTCGGCGCCCCGGGCAGCTCCCGGCCCCCGACGAGGGTGTGGCGCACCGGAACGCACCGCTCACTCGACGGCCCCCGCGGCCTTACCGTATGGGCCCGCTCGGCCGTCTTCTTTCAGCCAACGGTCCGGCGCGCGGGGCCCGGCCCGCGCCCCTCTAGTCCACCGCCCCACGCGGCGCCACCCCGGAAGCCGGGACCTGCGGGGCACGGCCGCCGGACGACGGCCGGGGCACCCGTACGACGGCACGCCGCGACCAGGCCCGGGTGGTGCCGCGGCCATCGGTGCGGGGGCAAGGGCGCAGGCCGCTCGAGCCGACGGGCGGCAGGCGAGCCGACGGGCAGGCGGGAAGGCAGGCAGGCAGCCCGACTGCTCGGGGCAGCGGTCAGCGATCAGCGGCCAACTGGCTGAGCAGTTGGCCGGCGGCCAACTGCTCAGCCGGTCAGCTGCCGAACGCCGTCAGCAGCCGCTCGGCGGCCAAGGTGGCGGTCAGCGTGCCGTCGCGGACCTGCTGTTCGAGCTCCGGCGTCAGCCGTCGCACCTCCGGATGCTCACGCAGCCGGGCCAGCAGCTGGTCGTGCACCATCGACCAGGTCCAGTCGACCTGCTGGTCGCGCCGCTTCGCCGCGAGGCGCCCCGTGGCCTCGAGAACCTTCCGGTGCTGCTCCAGCCGCTCCCACAGGGTGTCGAGCCCCGTGCTCTCGCGGGCGCTGCAGGTGAGCACGGGCGGGTTCCACTCGGCGTCGGCGGGCTGCAACAGCCTTAGGGCCCCCGCCAGTTCACGGGCGGCGGACCGGGCGTCCCGCTCGTGCGGACCGTCGGCCTTGTTGATGGCGACGACGTCGGCGAGCTCCAGCACACCTTTCTTGATGCCCTGCAGCTGGTCGCCGGTGCGGGCCAGGGAGAGCAGCAGGAAGGTGTCGACCATATTGGCGACGGCGGTCTCGGACTGGCCGACGCCGACCGTCTCCACCAGCACCACGTCGTACCCGGCCGCCTCCATGACCACCATCGACTCGCGGGTCGCCCGGGCCACCCCGCCGAGGGTGCCCGCGCTCGGCGACGGCCGGACGAAGGCCGCCGGATCGGTGGACAGCCGCTCCATCCGCGTCTTGTCGCCGAGGATGCTGCCGCCCGTCCGCGTGGAGGACGGGTCGACGGCGAGTACGGCGACCCGGTGGCCGAGTCCGGTGAGCAGGGTGCCGAGCGCGTCGATGAAGGTCGACTTGCCGACCCCCGGCACCCCGCTGATACCGACCCGGCGCGCCGAGCCCGTGTGCGGCAGCAGTTCGATCAGCAGCCGCTGTGCGAGCTCCCGGTGGTCGCGCCGGGTGGACTCCACGAGGGTGATCGCCCGGGCGACATGGGCGCGGGAGCCGTCGAGGACCCCCTTGGCGTACCCGTCGATGTCGATGTTCCGGCCCTTACGAGCAGTCATGGGCTCACAGCTCGTGGCCGAGCGTCCCGGCGAGGGACGTCAGCAGATCGTGGGCGGCATCCGGGATGACCGTGCCGGGCAGGAAGACCGCGGCCGCGCCCATCTCCCGCAGCGGCTCGACGTCCTGGGGCGGGATGACGCCACCGACCACGATGGTGATGTCCTCCCGGCCCTGCGCTGCCAGCTCCTCGCGCAGAGCGGGCACGAGGGTGAGATGACCGGCCGCGAGGGAGTTCACCCCGATGATGTGCACATCGGCCTCCACCGCCTGGCGGGCCACCTCCGCCGGGGTCTGGAACAGCGGGCCGACGTCGACGTCGAAGCCGAGGTCGGCGAAGGCCGTGGCGATCACCTTCTGGCCGCGGTCGTGCCCGTCCTGGCCCATCTTGGCGACCAGGATGCGGGGCCGCCGGCCCTCCTCGCGCTCGAACGCCTCCACCAGCGCACGGGTGCGCTCCACCCCGGACGACATCCCCGCTTCCTCCCTGTACACACCGGAGATGGTACGGATCTGGCCGGAGTGCCGCCCGTACACCTTCTCCAGAGCGTCCGAGATCTCCCCGACCGTGGCCATGGCCCGGGCCGCGTTCACGGCCAGGGCGAGCAGGTTCCCCTCGAGGCCGCTGCCCGCACCCGCCTCGGCGGCCGCGGTGAGGGCCCGCAGCGCGTCCTGGCAGACCGCCTCGTCGCGCTCCTCGCGCAGCCGCCGCAGCTTCTCGATCTGCTGGGACCGCACCGAGGAGTTGTCGACCTTGAGCACCTCGATCTGCTCGTCGCCGCCGACCCGGTACTTGTTGACCCCGATCACGGGCTGCCGCCCGGAGTCGATACGGGCCTGGGTGCGGGCCGCGGCCTCCTCCACACGCAGCTTGGGGATACCGGCGTCGATGGCCTTCGCCATCCCGCCCGCGGCCTCGACCTCCTCGATGTGCTGCCAGGCGCGGCGCGCGAGGTCGTACGTGAGCCGCTCGACGTACGCGCTGCCGCCCCAGGGGTCGATCACCCGGTTGGTGCCCGACTCCTGCTGGAGCAGGAGCTGGGTGTTACGGGCGATGCGCGCCGAGAAGTCGGTCGGCAGGGCCAGCGCCTCATCGAGGGCGTTGGTGTGCAGCGACTGGGTGTGCCCCTGGGTCGCGGCCATGGCCTCGACACAGGTACGGGTCACGTTGTTGAAGACGTCCTGCGCGGTCAGCGACCAGCCGGAGGTCTGCGAATGGGTGCGCAGCGAGAGCGACTTGGCGTTCTGCGGGTCGAAGCGCTTGACGAGCTTGGACCACAGCAGCCGGGCCGCGCGCAACTTGGCGATCTCCATGAAGAAGTTCATGCCGATCGCCCAGAAGAAGGACAGCCGCGGCGCGAAGGCGTCCACATCCAGCCCGGCGCCCAGCCCCGCGCGCAGATACTCCACTCCGTCGGCGAGGGTGTAGGCCAGCTCCAGGTCGGCCGTGGCCCCGGCCTCCTGGATGTGGTAGCCGGAGATGGAGATGGAGTTGTAGCGCGGCATCTTCTGCGAGGTGTACGCGAAGATGTCGGAGATGATCCGCATCGACGGCTGCGGAGGGTAGATGTAGGTGTTACGGACCATGAACTCCTTGAGGATGTCGTTCTGGATGGTCCCGGCCAGCTTCTCGGGCGGTACGCCCTGCTCCTCCGCGGCGACGATGTAGAGGGCGAGAACGGGCAGCACCGCGCCGTTCATCGTCATCGACACGCTCATCCTGTCCAGCGGGATGCCGTCGAAGAGCTGCCGCATGTCGTAGATGGAGTCGATGGCCACACCCGCCATGCCGACGTCACCGGTCACCCGCGGGTGGTCGCTGTCGTAGCCGCGGTGGGTCGGCAGGTCGAAGGCGACGGAGAGGCCCTTCTGGCCCGCGGCGAGATTGCGGCGGTAGAAGGCGTTGGACTCCTCGGCGGTGGAGAACCCGGCGTACTGGCGGATCGTCCACGGCTGGTTGACGTACATCGTGGGGTACGGGCCGCGCAGATACGGCGCGATGCCCGGGTAGGTCGAGAGGAAGTCCACCCCGGCCAGGTCCTCGGAGGTGTAGAGCGGCTTGACGCCGATGCCCTCCGGGGTCTCCCACACCAGGTCGTCATCGCCCTTGCCGGTGCTCTCCTGGACCGCCGCGCGCCACTGGCCGGCGGTGACTCCGGACGCCGCGGCCGTTCCCAGGTCGACGCCGGCGAAGTCCGGGATCGGTCCCCGCTGTCCCGTGCTGCCCTGCATCACGCCACTCCCAGGTCGTCGAGTACGGAGGAGAGAACGGCGACCGCGTCGCCGCCCGCGACGACGAACGCGTCGACTCCCGCCCGCAGATACACATCCCGCTGCTCGCCCGGCCGGCCCGCGAGGAACACCCGCCGTGCGCCCGCCGACTTCAGAGCCGCGGCCACGGCCTCGGCCTGCTCGGCGTAGACGGGGTCGCTGGAACACAGGCAGGCGACGCCCGCGCCGCTCCGGGCGAAGGCCTCCGCGGCCGTGCCGGCGTCCACGGATACGGGGTCGTGGACCGGTTCGACACCGCCCGCCTGGAAGAGGTTGGCGGCGAAGGTGACCCGTGCGGTGTGCGCGGCGGCGGAGCCGAGAGCGGCCAGGAACACCCGGGGACGGGTGCCGGTGGCGGCCAGATGCGCGTCGGAGCGGGCCCGCAGCGCCTCGTACGCCTCGTCGCGGCGGACCCGCGGCAGGCCCCCGGACAGCGCGGCGGGCGCCGCCTCGCGCTCCAGCGGGGCCTCGGTCAGCAGCGGGAACTCGCTGACACCGGTGATCGGTTCACGGCGCTTCGCGAGATCCTCGGTACGCCGCGCCCACGTGCGCTCGAGACGGTCGGCGATCAGTCCGGAGCGCAGCGCCGACGCCTGTCCCCCGGCCCGTTCGATCTCCTGGAACCAGGACCAGGCGGCGTGGGCGAGTTCGTCGGTCAGCCGCTCCACGTACCAGGACCCTCCCGCGGGGTCGATGACCCGCGCCAGGTGGGATTCCTCCAGCAGGATCGAGGAGGTGTTGCGGGCGATCCGGCGGGCGAAGGCGTCCGGCAGGCCGAGGGCGCTGTCGAAGGGCAGCACGGTCACGGCGTCGGCCCCGCCCACTCCGGCGCCCAGAGAGGCGACGGTCGTGCGGAGCATGTTCACCCACGGGTCGCGACGGGTCATCATCACCGGGGAGGTGACGGCGTGCTGGCGCTGTGCCGCGGCGGCCGGTGTGGCCCCGCAGACCTCGGCCACCCGCGCCCACAGCCGTCGCGCGGCGCGCAGCTTGGCGATCGTCAGGAACTGGTCGGCGGTCGCGGCGAAGCGGAACTCCAGCTGGGAGCAGGCCGCGTCGACCGTGAGCCCGGCCTCGGTCAGATCGCGCAGATACGCCACACCGGTGGCGAGGGCGCAGCCCAGCTCCTCGGCGGGCGAGGCACCGGCCTCGTGATAGGGCAGGGCGTCGGCCACGAGGGCACGCACCCCGGGGTAGTTCTCCTGGCAGCGGGCGGCGAGTTCGGCGGCGGCCGCCCTGTGGCCGGCGAGGGCGGCGTCCTGGCCGGTACGGGCGACCAGTCCGAGCGGGTCGGCGCCGAGGTGGCCGAGCGCGGCCCGGGGCGGCACGTCCCGCTCCTCGTAGAGCCGGAACAACTGCCGGGCGGCCGCGGCGAATTCCGCACCGGGTTCGAGGACGACCGGGGCCAGATCCAGATAGACACCGTCAAGGGCCTGCGGAATGCCCTCGACGGGCACCCCGGCCTCTCCGACGGCGAGCCAGACCGAGGTCACGCCGTTCTCGAGGTCGGAGAGCAGCGCCTCGTTCGCCCGCTTGGGGTCGGGGTGGGCGTGGCGCTGGCGCACGTCCCAGCCGGAGACCGCCGTCCCCTCCGGCCTGCCGCCCCGGAGATACGGGGGGAAGCCCGGGTATCCGGGGTCGTCGGCGCCGTTCTCGGCGGTGTACAGCGGGCGGGTGGCAAGCCCGTCCTGGAGTTCGGTGGCCAGCCCGTCCTCGGCTGCCGCACCCGAGACGTCGGACTTACCCGACTTGCGCAGCACACCTTCGACAAGGCGGTGCCACTGCTCGCGGGTCGCGTCAGGGAACTCGGCGGCCAGGGAGAGCCCGTCATCAGGCAGGACCGTCATGGGGGAAGGCTAGGCGAAACGACCCCCTGAGCAGCAGTCCGCTCGGATGTGACCTTGCCCTCTTCGGCCCCGCGACCTCGTCGAACCGTCGCACCTTCGGACACTCACCCTCGTCGACCCCGGCCCGGTTCGGCCACCTGTCCTCGTCGCTCCTGCCCCTGTCCGGCCGCTCGCCCTCGTCGCCCCCGTCGTCGCCCCCTGCCGCTGTTCCGCCACCTGTCCTCGTCCCTCCTGCCCCTGCCCGGCCGCTCGCCGTGGTCGAACCCTCGCCGTCGTCACTCCCCGAGTTCCCTGACCTCTCGGGCCGCTTCGGCCGCTTCGCTTCTCCGACCGCTGTCCGCCGCCCGTGCGCCATCAGGCAGACTCGGGCCCCGTGAGAAAGATCCTTGTCATCGGCATCGGGGCGGGCGACCCCGACCATCTGACCCTGCAGGCCGTGAAAGCCATCAACACCGCCGACGTCTTCTTCATCCTGGACAAGGGTGAGGAGAAGTCGGACCTGGTGCGGCTGCGGCGCGAGATCCTCGAACGCCACGCCGGGCAGCGGCCCTACCGGCTGATGGAGGCTCAGGACCCGGACCGGGACCGTACGGCCGCCACGCCGGCGTACTCCCCCGCCGTCGGGGACTGGCGCCGCCGCCGTGCCGACATCTGCGAGCGGCTGATCCGGGACGGACTCGCGGACGGGGAGTGCGGGGCGTTCCTGGTGTGGGGCGACCCGGCGCTCTACGACAGCACCCTGGGCATCCTCGAGGACATCCTCGCCCGCGGCGCCGTGGACTTCGACTACTCCGTCGTCCCCGGCATCAGCAGCGTCTCGGCCCTGGCCGCGGGACACCGCACGGGGCTGAACCAGGTGGCCCGGCCCGTACAGATCACCACCGGGCGGCGGCTGGCCGAAGGCCTTCCCGAGGGAGTCGACGACGTCGTGGTCATGCTCGACGCGCACCAGACGTTCGCCCGGTACCAGGACGAGGACCTGCACATCTACTGGGGCGCCTACGTGGGAACGGCGGACGAGATCCTCATTTCGGGCAGGCTCTCGGAGGTGGCCGACCGGATCCGGGCCGTACGGGCCGAGGCCCGGGAGCGCAAGGGCTGGATCATGGACACCTATCTGCTGCGCCGCGGCCCCGCCGAGGACACGGCAGGCGGCTGAGCCCCGGCCGGCCATCAGCCGTTCGGCTTCCCTCGCGCGGCACTCCCCAGCAGTCCCTGCGACGATGGGGACAGCCGGGGGTACCGCCTGACCAGGGACAGCGAGGGACTGAGATGACCGGTATCCATGACAGGACGGACCGGCCCCCGGCCGGCGGCAGGACGACACATCGCGCCGGGAACGGGGGCAAGACCTCCTTCGACGACATCTACGACCGGCCCGATCCGCGTGCCTACTGCCGTGGGCTGGGGCCGCTGGAGTACCAGACGCCCCGCCATGCCCAGCCGGTCTTCCGCCGTCTGCTGGGCGCCCGCACCCTCTTCGCGGGAGAGGGCCGCGAAGGACCGGAGGAACCCGAGGCGCCGAAAGAACCCGGGGGGCCGGTCACGGTGCTGGATGTGTGCTGCTCGTACGGCATCAATGCCGCGCTGCTCCGTCACGATGTGACCCTGGACGACCTGTACCGGCACTACACCGACCCCCGGGTGTCCGCGCTGAGCACGGAGGAACTGATCGAGGAGGACCGGGCCTTCTACGCCGGACGCCGGTCGGTGACGACCCCCGCCCGGGTGATCGGGCTCGACGCGGCGCGCAACGCGGTGCTGTACGCACGTGCGGCCGGGCTGCTCGACGAGGGGTTCGGCGAGGATCTGGAGCGCCACGCCCCGGGCCCGGCTCTGGCACGTGCGCTGGAGCCCGTCCAGCTGATCACGGTGACGGGCGGCGTCGGCTACATCACCAGCCGGACGTTCGAGAAGGTGCTCAGCCATGTCCGGGCGCCGGTGTGGGTCGCCGCGTTCGTGCTCAGGACCGTCGATTACGGGCCGATCGTCGACACGCTGGCCGGATTCGGCCTCGTCACGCACAAGGCGACGTCACACACATTCCCCCAACGCCGCTTCAGCGACGAGACCGAGCGCAGGCACGCCATCGAGGCGGTCACCGCGGCGGGGCACTCCCCGGAGGGCAAGGAGGCCGAGGGCTACTACCACACGGAGCTGTATCTGTCGCGGCCCTCCTCTCATGCCGACGCTTTTCCGATCGAGGACGTCCTGGACGGGAGGTAGAGCGTGCCGACGGCAGCGGCGTGGGTGGTCGAGCAGCCCGGGCCCGTCGCCACGGCACCGCTCCGGCACCGGGAGCGGCCGGTTCCCGAGCCGGGGCCGTACGAGCTGCTGCTGGAGGTCCTCGCGTGCGGAGTGTGCCGTACGGACCTGCATGTGGCGGAGGGCGACCTGCCGCCGCACAAGGAGCAGTGCGTGCCGGGCCATCAGGTGGTCGGGCGGATCGTCGGCGCCGGGTACGCCGTCGAGGGCTTCTCCGCAGGCGACCGGGTGGGCGCGGCCTGGCTGGCGAGCACCTGCGGCGCGTGCCGCTTCTGCCGTACGGGCCGCGAGAATCTCTGCCCGCACTCGCGCTACCTGGGCTGGGACCTCGACGGCGGATACGCCCAGTACACGGTGGCCGACGCACGGTACGTGTACCGGCTGCCGACCGGGTGGACCGACGCGGAGGCCGCCCCGCTGCTCTGCGCGGGCATCATCGGCCACCGGGCGCTGTCGCGAGCCGTCCTCCCCGAGGGCGGAAGGCTCGGCATCTACGGCTTCGGGGCCTCCGCTCACCTCGCCGCCCAGTTCGCCATCGGACGGGGCGCCACCGTGCATGTCGTCACCCGGTCCCGGGATGCACAGCGGCTCGCGCTGGATCTGGGAGCGGCCTCCGCCGGAGCTTCCCCTCCCCCCGAACCGCTGGACGCCGCCATCCTCTTCGCACCGGTCGGTGATCTCGTGCCGGTCGCGCTGGAGGCGCTGGACCGGGGCGGGACACTCGCGGTGGCGGGCGTCCACCTGACGGCCGTCCCCGGCCTGGACTACGGGCTCCATCTGTTCCAGGAGCGCACGCTCCGCAGTGTCACCGCCAACACGCGCGAGGACGGCCGTGCCTGCCTGGCCGAGGCGGCACGGCTCCGGCCGCGGGTCCGGCTGACCCGCTATCCGCTGCGCCGCGCCGACCAGGCACTCGCCGATCTGGCGGCCGGGCGGATCACCGGCGTGGGCGTGCTGGTTCCCTGACCGGAGGCCGGTGGGCGGACGACCGCTGCGGTAGAGCGCCCGGGGCCGCTCCCGGGCCCGGTGCCGACGGCAGGTCCCGCAGACCGGCCCAGGTCCGATGACGAGGACCGGTACCCGATGCCGGTGACCAGCACCAGTACCCAGGGCCGGTGGCGAGGTCCGGCGCCGAAGGCCGGTGACCAGAACCAGTAACCAGGGCCGGTGACCAGAACCAGCAACTTCAGGCCGGTGACCAGCACCAGTAACCCGAGGCCGGTGACCAGGCCGGTGCCGCAAGGCCCGGCGCGGTCTCGACGCACGGCCCCCACGACCGCGGTGTCGACGCCCGGGCCCGACGACCGCCCCCGTTTCGCAGGCGGGCAGGGCGGGCCGGTGTAGGCCTCAGCGGCTGGGGAACGGGAGCAGGGGAGGCGATTTCCCATGCGCAGCACCAACGCGATGAGGACGGCCAGGCCAGCCGTCGTCACGCCTCTGCCGGAGGCCGGGCCATGAAACTGGCGCTGGCCGGGGACACCATGCTGGGACGCAATGTCGGCCGGTATCTCGCCCGTGCGCCCTCCGATCCCCTCTTCGCGGACGAGGTGGTGGCGGCCGCCCGGGAAGCCGACCTGTTCGTCCTCAACCTCGAGTGCGTCATCTCGGACCGGGGTGAACCCTGGCCGGACCCGAGGAAGAGTTTCTTCTTCCGCGCCCCGCCCGTGGCCACCGAGGTCCTGCGCAACCTCGGAGTCGGCTGCGTCACCCTGGCCAACAACCACGCCCTGGACTTCGGCGCCCAAGCCCTCACCGACACCATCCGCCATCTGTCCGACGCGGGGATCGCCTGGGCGGGTGCCGGACACGACGAGAAAGCCGCGCGCACACCGGCCGTCCTGGACCGCGCCGGATCCGTCATCGGCATCGTCGCGGTCACCGACCACCCCCACGACTACGCCGCCGGGCCAGACCGGCCCGGCCTCGCCTACGCCGATCTGGAGACCGGAACCCCCGACTGGCTGCTCGAGGAGATCAGCGGCCTCGGCACCGACATCACGCTGGTCACACCGCACTGGGGACCGAACATGGTCGCCAAGCCCGTCACCCACGTCCGTGGAGCCGCGCACCAGTTCCGCGATGCGGGGGCCACACTCGTCGCCGGCCATTCCGCGCATGTCTTCCACGGCGTACAGGACCACATCCTGTACGACCTGGGTGACTTCATCGACGACTACGCCACCGACCACCGGCTCCGCAACGACCGGGGCCTGCTCTTCCTCGTCACCTTCGACGGCCCCCGGCCGGTACGCCTGGAGGCTCTCCCGCTCGCGCTCGACTACTGCCACACGCGCCTCGCCGAGCGGGAGGAACACCGCTGGACAGCCCGGAGATTCCGCCGGATGTGCGAGGCTTTCGGGACCGATGTCGTCGAAGAGGGCGGCCGACTGGTCGTCTCGTGGTAGCCGGGAACCGGCCGGTCACGGCGTCCGGTGCTTGTCGCCGACGAACATGAGCAGCGCGTCGACGAGGTCGTCGACGGCGGAGCCGGTGGCCAGCCGGCGCAGCTGGATGCCGACGACCAGCGCCACCGCCGCCCTGGCCGCCCGCTCGGGGTCGGGTACGCCGAGCGCGCTCAGAATCGAGGCGGCGAGCCTGTCGTAGGCCGCGAAGCACTCATCGGCCGCGGCACGGAGGGCGGGGTCCCGTCCGGCCTGGATATAGAGCTCGAACGGCGCGATGTGCTCGCTGTCGAAGCTGGTGTTCGCGGCCACCTGCCCGACCAGCGCGCTCGCCTCCACCACATCGATGGCGTCGCACTGGTGCCGGGCGGCGAGTTCGGTGAACCGGCGCGTCTCCTCGGCGACGAACGAGCGCAGACTCTCGCGCAGCAGATCGTTCTGGGTGGCGAAGTGATAGGTGACCGAGCCGAGCGAGACGCCCGCTTCCCTGGCGATACGACGGTTGGTCACTCCGGCCACGCCGTGCTCACCGATGATCCGCAGTACGGCGCGGATGATGCGTTCTCGGGTGCCGGGCGCTGTGGACATGGCGTGCATTCTTGCACCGCGGCCGTCCGCGCCCGCCGGGCGCCCGCCCCCCGCGAGCGGGCGGGGGCAGGCACGCGCGCAGAGGCGGTCGTACGGGGTCAGCCCACCTGGTCGACAAAGCGGACGAAGTCCGCCCAGGCGGCCGGGGTGACGGTCAGGACGGGCCCGTCGGGATCCTTGGAATCCCGCACATGGACGCCATCCGGGCAGGCACCGACCTCAACGCAAGCGCCGCCCTCATCGCCGCTGTAACTGGACTTCGACCAAGCGACCTCGATGCAGTCGCCGCCCTCGCTGCCGCTGTAACTGGACTTGAACCAAGCGAGATAGTCAGAGTGCTGCGGGTTCACTGCACTGAACCATTGTCGACGAAGCGGACGAAGTCCGCCCAGGCGGCCGGGGTGACAGTGAGAACGGGACCCTCGGGGTCCTTGGAGTCCCGCACGTGGACGGCATCCGGGCAGCTGCCGACCTCAACGCAAGCGCCGCCCTCGTCGCTGCTGTAAGTGGACTTGAAGAAAGCGACTTCCACGCAGGCGCCGCCCTCGCTGGCGCTGTAACTGGACTTGAACCAGGTGAGGCCGTCAGGGTGCTGCGAGTTCGCTGCGCTGTTCATGACCCTCCTACAAGATCGTCCAGCAGGTCCTTGCTCTCCTCGGGGGTGAGGGCCTGCGAGCGCAGCATCCCATATTTCTGCTGGAGGATACTCACTTCATTTGGGTCATCGACGAGGAAGCTGACCCGCTGACCTTCAAGGTAGGCGAGGTGGTCGTGCTCCGGGGTCTCCAGCAGCACCATCGGCCCGGCGAGCCCGGCGTGCTTCTCGCGGTTCGTCGGCATGATTTGCAGCCCCATGAAGGGGAGTTCGGCACAGCGCCGCAGATGCCGGATCTGCTCGCGCAGCACCTCACGCCCACCGATGGGACGGTCCAGGATCACTTCCTCCAGCAGGAAGTTCGCCATCGGCGGCCAGGGCTCACGCTCCATGAGCTGCTGCCGGTCGAGCCGCGCCGAGATCCGCTCCTCCGCCTCCTCCAAGGTGATCGGTGGGTAGAGGCAATCGAAGACCGCCCGAGCGTATTCCTCGGTCTGGAGGAGTCCCGGCACGACCTGGTTCTCGTACCAGAGGAGCGTCAGCGCCTCCCGCTCGTAGTCCACGAAGTCCTGAGCAAAGGCCGGAAACCGTTCCCGCTCGGGGACCTTGGACACCGCCACCGCGAGAGCCCCCTTGGTGTCGAGCAGCGCATCGAGGTGTTCGGCGAGGTCGGGCTTGAGGGGGCGACGGCCCTGCTCGATCGAGCCGATCGTGTCCTCGTGCACACACAGGCGCTCGGCAAGCTCCGGCTGCGTAATGCCCGCGGCCTTGCGGAAATGACTCACCTGGGCTCCGATGAGGTGCCAGGAGCCGTTCTTCTTGGACTTCTTCGCCGGGTGCATACCTTCTCCGTTCCCTGCCCTGTGACGTACGTGAGCAGGTCCGGCGTCGTACGACGCATCGGTACGGCCTGACTCACTGGTCAAGCCTAATGACGCACTGTGACAGTCGTCACATGAACGACGACATCCAACTCCCCTGCTTCCATGAGGCGTTCTTCCGACGGGAGCGCCGCTCCGTGCCCGCTGCCAGGGAATTCACCACACGGGTGCTGTCCGACTGGCGCCTGACGGCCCGTAGGGACGATGTGCTCCTGTGCGTGAGCGAACTCGCGACCAATGCGCTCCTCCATGGCGTCCCGCCGGGCCGCGGCTACCGCCTGCAGTTGGCTCTGGACTACGTCGGCCTCCTGCGCGTGGAGGTACACGACAGCGGGCCCGGACTGGCCCGCGTACGGGAGACGACGGCCCGAGACGAGGACGAGTACGGCCGCGGACTGGCGCTGGTGTCGGCTCTTGCCGACAAGTGGGGCGTCGACGAGCGCAACCCCGGCAAGATCGTCTGGTGCGAGTGGTCGCTGAGTTGAAGTGAGCCGGTCCGCACTCGCCTCCCACAGGCGGACCATTCGTTCGCCACAAAGCCACCGGACCGGAAATCTCACCGAGAACACCACAGCCACGTCCGCTGGCTCGATCTTTCGCAGCGCTTCGGTCGCTGTCCGGCGGATGACGCAGGGACTTGTCCACGGTGCGGGGGTATGCAGGGGGGCCCGTGGGCTGCGCTCCACGGGCCCCTGGTTGCAAGCACTATCCCTGTGGGGCGACCGCCTTTTCGTTGTTCTCGTCCCCGGCCAGTGCCATGGTGTAGGTCGCCACTGCGGTGAAGATGCAGCCGATGCCGCCGGCGGCAATCCACCACCGCCACCCGTCCACGGCATACAGCGCCAGGACACCAGCGCAGACCGCCGCCAGCCCGAGAGCAACCAAGCCCGTGGGCCCGGTACGTAGCGGCCAGGAAGACCGCGGGTCCCAGAGCCGCGTCCTGCGCCTCTCGTCCACCGGTGCCGCTGGGCCGCCCGGCACCGCGGCAGCCTCGTTGAGGAGTTGCGCCTTCTGGATCACCATCCGGCCGTACAGCAACCACCCCGAGTCGCCGACCAGCACAGCGGGCGTCGTCTTGGGGGTGAACCGGCTGGCCTTTTCGCCCCGCTCAGCATCCCAGGCCAGCCACACGGGCTCCGCCCCGATGTTCTCCGCCACAGCTTTGCTGGACACGTCCACCTGGAAGTGGGCTGACCCGGCGGTCGTTTCGATCAGCAGGCACTGCTGAGACGCCTCGCCCGCCGACCGGCCCTCGCCGGAACGTGCGCCGGACGTATCGGATCCCACGCACCTGCCCCGCAACGCCCGATCACGCCGACTGAACGCGGCATATCCGCGAAGGCCGCCCGACTCCACCAGGTTGTAGGCCGCCAAGAAGCCTCCGATGAGGACCCAGGCAATGAGGGCGATCTGTGCGTGTCCCCGGGACAGAGTCAGTCCGCTGAGAGACCTACGCAGATCCACAGGGTCTCCTTGAACCGCGCCCAACCCAGGATCCGACGGCGCATACAGTACGGTCACCCGGGACCCCGGTCGCAGTTCGGCATCCGTCGACGTAGCGACGGTTGCGGATTCCTTCCGCCCTGTGCGCTGATTCGGCAAGGCAACGACGGACGTCGCCGTGTAGTAATCGTGCCCACGGCTGGGGTCGTGCCGCACGCTGCCGCTGACCTTCGTCACCTCGACGTCCGTGATGACCGCCCCGGCTGTATGGATGCTCTCAACCGGCTCAGGCCGTACGGCAGCTCCTGCTGCCAGTGCCACGAACGCCACCACGGCAGTCACGCCACAGAAAACCGCGGCAGCGCCGCGTACTTGCAGTGTTCGCTTCGACGGCAGCCGTCCGGGCAAGGGCGGTTCGATACCCGCGTCGAAGGCATCCGCCCCGCCACCGGCAGGGCGGACAGCGGCCAGCGCTGCCGCAAAGCCATGCCGACCGACGCTCTTCTGATAGGCCAGGACCGCCACAGCGCAGGCCAGGGCTGCGGCCATACATGCCGCGATCGTCCAGCGCCGCTGATCGACATTGCTCCAAAACAACCAGAGCGGCAGCGGCACCACAACAGCCACAGTCCCGACAACGGCGACCCATCCACCCAGCCTCCGTGCGCTGCTCCCGCCCTGTGCCGCAATGTCAAACTGCGTCATCCGAAAGCATCCTTGACGTTGTCGGTCACTCGTCTTCCGTGTGTCCTCCGACTATTCGCCGGGCGACGCACGGGACGGCAGACATCAGGAACGACCGTCAGGCGTGGGGCTCATCCGAAGACGTCTCCCACAGTCCTGCCCTTATGCTGGGACGACTCTCCGAGCCGCTCATCAAGGCTCTGACTCTCCGGGCGTCGCTCGTACTCCACCCGCTCCTCCGTGGCCTTGGCGCCCCCTTCCGAGAGCGGATCGCCCAACTCTGTGACGTCACCGGCACCTGCGGCAACCATGCCGACGCCCCGGGCCACCTTCTTCGATTTCTTGTACGCGACGTACTTCGCGTACTCATCCGCCGAACCCAATGGCTTATCCCGCACATAGTGATCGAACGCTGTCCTGGGCAGGCCGCTGACCTTTCCATTCCACTTCGCCTTGCCATTCAATGCATTCCGGTAGGCGTCTGGGTCCTTCTTCTTGCCACCCAGCTTCTTGAGTTCTTTCTGCAGCTTTCGCGCCTTCTTCAGAGCCTGGATCCTCTTGGCCAAGTCGGAGAGCTTGTCTGCCAGCTTCGCGGTGATCCTCGCCGCCTTCGCGACCCTCATCGCCACATTGGCACCGGAGATGGCTGCACCGATGGCCGCACTCGCACCAGCCGTAAGGATCGACAGCAGCGCTCCCGCCGTGAGATACACGATGATCGCCTCGACGAGCTCGACGATCAGGGTGACCATCAGCTCCTCGGCGAGCGCACATTCCGCGGCGGCCGCTTCCAGCAACTCCGCGATGGTGTCCATATCGTCGGCTTCACCCAGCAGCGCCGCCTCGACACCCGTCATGTGCTTCGCGAAGGCGTCAGCAGCCTCCCCGCTCCATGAGCTCTGCAGAATTCGCCGCTCTGCCACCATGTCATCCACCACCGAGCGCATGTCGCGCGCAGCAGCCTTCCAGTCAACAGCCCTCTGCATAAGCAGTTCGTTGTCACCGCTGACTTTCTCCAGCCAGGCGTCGAGCTCGAACTCCCTAATGATCCCCTTGATCGCATCATCGATCACAGAGGAAAGAGGATTACTCCAGTCCAGCACGTAGTTGACACGACTCAGGGCGTCGCCGGCGACAGCTCCCATTCCCATTTAATGGCCTCCCCCGAAACCATGCGCCGCGCCGTCCTCCGTGGCATCGTAGTCGTCTGCTGATTCCTTCAAGTTCTTAGCAATGTTGCGCAGCAACTCGGCACCGTCGCGGAGGTCCTCGCCCGACCGATCCAACTGCGCGTTGTAGTCATCCCTCAGCGCGTCGGATTCGGGGAGCATGCCGAACACGGAACCGCTCAACTTGTACCCCTGGGTACGGCGTCGGATCTCCTCGATCTGACGGGCTGTTCCGAAGTCGCCCAGCGCTTGGGCATAGCGCCGCAGCGCCTCACTCTGTACATCGAAGCCTTGATTTTCCACAAGTTCTCCCGTTTTCGCAGCCACATGGCTGCCCAAAGATTGGGGTAGCACTCAGACTTACTCGGGGGAAGGCAACATTGAACACAACGGCCCCTCCCCGCCCCACCGATGTTTCCTTTACGGCCGCATTGAACGGCGTCACCCAGGCCCTTCAGACCTGCAGGAGCAAAAGGTTTACTCGCCCGGCCAGCGCTGGTCACTGCCGAAGGGAAAGCTCGCCGAAATGGCCTGCAGGTCCCCATCCTCCACCCATACGCGCAGCCACGAATCATCAACGAACCGCAAGTCCACCGTTTTTTCATCGGTTTGACGGATCTGCTTGACGTCCGCGCGCCGGACACCCCACCCCACCTCTGAAGGGCCCAACTCACGCTTGGTGTATGCATGCATCACTCGCACCACAAGCAGCGAACGGTCCGTGATTACCAAGACCGTTTCACGCTTCGTCTTTCCCCGCGCATGAAAGGCAACCAGCAGTTGACCACCCAGGCTCTCCCAAGCGCCGTAAAACACCTGCTCCTTACGGAAGCGAAAGCTCGGATCGGGAACCCAATCCATCGCGCCCGAGGCCGCGTAGGACGCCACCGCGGCCACTGCAAACGCGCTGTCTCTGCTCTGTGGATTGCCCTTGCGTTCGTCAAACGCCCAGGGAAGGAGCTTCATCGGCGGTTCCGGCGCATCAGGATGGGGCCTGAACCTGTGGAGCGACAGCAACTGCTCGTCCGCCCCAAGAAGCCGTCCAACATGAGGGTGCAGCTGGTCGGCACTCGCTCCGGACCACTGACGCTTGGCTTCCGCCCATACGTCTGGAGCCTTGCCGGCCGCGCTGCGGGCCACCCCTCTGGCAAACCCCGCAATCCCCCGCAAGTGCCGACGATTCGCTTCCGGTTCCCCTGTCATAACCCTCTCCCCGTGGAGTGCAACGTAACCTGCGCCCGCGCACAGCCCACAGCTTACGTCTGGGCAAAGAAGCCCTGCCGACCACACCCGGGAGACATCCACCTCGTCACACCACCTCCACCCGAAACCCACCCTGCCGTCACTGCGGCCACCTCGTAGACAACGCGGTCCATTTTGGCGCGCACATGCGCCGAGTCGCCCCCGCACCGGGTGGGGACGGGTCCAGCAGGTCTCTGGCGGCGAAGCTACGAACCGGCGGTGCACTCCGGCCTGTCGAACAGTTAGGGTCCGCTCGAGAAACGTGTCCGTTCGAACGAACAAACAGCGACGACAAGGTGGATTCTCATGCGTATCGCCGGCTCGACTGTTCTGCTCACCGGCGCGGCCGGGGGCATCGGACGCACCATCGCCCACCGGCTCGCGGCCAGGGGTGCCACCCTGCTGGTCACCGGGCGGCGCCAAGAGGCGCTCCAGTCCCTGGCCGCGACGCTCGGCGCCCGCCCGATCGTCGCCGATCTGGCCGACCGGGCCGATGTCGAGCGGCTGGCCCAGGAGGCGGGCGACGCGGACATCCTGATTGCCAATGCCGCGCTTCCCTCCAGCGGTGAGGTCCTCGACTACACGCCCGAGGAGCTCGACCGGGCCCTCGAGGTGAACCTCCGCGCGCCGGTCATGCTGTCGCGGCTGCTCGCACCCCGCATGGTGGCGGCGGGATCCGGCCATCTCGCCCTGATCGGCTCGATATCGGGCCGCACCGCCTCACCGGCGTCCTCCCTCTACAACGCCACGAAGTTCGGACTCCGGGGGTTCGCCCACGGCCTGCGCCAGGATCTGCACGGCACCGGAGTCGGCGTCTCCATCGTGCAGCCCGGGTTCGTCCGTGACGCGGGGATGTTCGTCGACTCCGGCGCGACACCGCCCGCAGGCGTCCGTACGGTCTCCCCCGACCAGGTGGCCGACGCGACCATCGGCGCGATCGAGGGCAACCGGGCGGAGGTCAACGTCGCGCCGCTCGAACTACGCCTGGGCAGCGCCGTCGGCGGGCTGTTCCCCGGTCTGGCGGCGAGGGTCCAGCGACGGGCTGGGGCAGACCGGACGCTGCGTCAGATCGTCGAGGCCCAGCGCGGCAAGCGCTGAACGCGCGTCATCACGACACACGAGCACGCCCCGCCCGGGCGTATGGCCCCGGGAGATCTCACAACGGTGGCCGGCGGCATGACGCCACCTTGTACCGTTCCTCATGGCGCGTGCTACAGAAAGGCGTGTCGCCCGAGTCCCTTTGTGTGGGATTTCCAAGCTACGAGCGAGGAGCGCGTGTTGGAGAGGCCCGATCGCAAGCAGGCGGAGTTGGTGGCCCGTCAGGAGGCCGCACAGCTCACCGCGCACGGTATCCGCGGTGTCGCCCACACCTGGGTGGACAACGCCGGGATCACCCGCGTCAAGGTGGTGCCCACCTCCCGGCTCGCACGCGCCGCCCGATGGGGCGTCGGCATGTCCCCGGTGTTCGATGTGTATCTCGTGGACGACTCCAGCACCACGAGCAGTCACATCGGCGGGCCCGACGGGGATCTCCGGCTCTTTCCCGACCTCGACCGGCTGACTCCGCTGGCCGCGCAGCCCGGCTGGGCCTGGGCGCCGGTCGACCGCTACGAACAGAATGGCGACCCGTATCCCGGCTGCCAGCGGCAGTTCGCCCGCCGTATGGCCGACCGCGCGGCCTCTCGCGGGCTGGAGCTGAGCATGGGCTTCGAGACTGAATGGGTCGTCACCCGGACCGGCTCCCCGGGGCTGGACTACCCCTGTGAAGGCCCCGCCTACGGCATGACGCGGCTGGTCGAGCTGTCGGAGTACCTCGGCGATGTCTGCGACGCGCTGACCGCCCAGCAGCTGGACGTCCTCCAGCTCCACCCGGAGTACGCACCGGGGCAGTTCGAGGTCTCGGTCGCCCCCACGGATCCCGTCGGGGCCGCCGATGTGGCCGTCCTGGTCCGGGAGACGGTACGTGCGGTCTCCGTTGCGGCACGGACTCACCGCCTCCTTCGGACCCGTGATCGAGGCTGGAGGTGTCGGCAACGGAGCACATCTGCATCTCAGCCTCTTGCGGGACGGCCGGAACCTGTGCCGGGGCGGCGACGGCCCGTACGGGATGACGGCGGACGCCGAGGCCTTCCTCGCCGGAGTCCTCGAACACCTGCCCGCCCTGCTCGCCCTGGGCGCCCCCTCCCCCGCCAGCTATCTGCGGCTGGGTCCCTCGCGTTGGGCCGGGGCCTACCAGTGCTGGGGGCTGGAGAACCGCGAGGCGGCGCTCCGGTTCATCACCGGCGCCCCGGACGACCCCTCGGGCGCGAACGCCGAGGTCAAGTGCTTTGACGCGGCGGCCAATCCCTATCTGGTCGCGGGTGCGGTCACGGCCGCGGGGCTCGCGGGGATCGACGCGGGGCGGTCGCTGCCTCCGCCGGTGGCGGGCGACCCCGCCACCACGGGCGAGGAGCCCCGGCTGCCCGCCTCGCTGCCCGAGGCCCTGGAGCACTTCGAAGGCTCGGCGCTGCTGCGCGAGGTGCTCGGCGATCCGCTGTTCGAGGCGATCGCCGCCGTCCGCCGCGCGGAGGCGGAGCTGTTCGACGGAGCCGAGCCGCAGGCCATCGCGGATGCCACCCGGGGACGGTACTGAGTGGCGGCGCTGCCGCTGCCACCCCTGGTGGACCATCACTGCCACGGTGTGGCCCGGTCCGGTCTCGACGCCGCCGCCTTCGAGGCGTACCTGACGGAATCCGACGCCCCCGCCGCGCCCGGAACCACCTTCTTCGACACCCAGCTCGGATTCGCCGTACGGCGCTGGTGCCCACCGCTTCTGGACCTCGAACCGCACTGCCCGCCCGCCCGTTACCTCGCACGGCGGGATGAACTGGGGCCGCAGGAGACCACGCGGCGGCTGCTGCGCGGTGCCGGGATCGCGGAGTACCTGGTGGACACCGGCCTCCCCGGCGACCTGATGGGCCACCAGGAGCTGGCGGCCTCCGGCGGCGGCGCCGCGCACGAGATCGTCCGCCTGGAGCGGCTGGCGGAGCGGGCCGCCGACGGCGCGGACAGCCCGGACGCGTTCCTCGGCGCCCTGGCCGCCGCGGTCCAGGACGCCGCCCGGACCGCGGCGGGCTTCAAATCGGTGGCCGCGTACCGGTACGGGCTGGACTTCGCACCGGAGCCACCGGACCCGGGCGAGGTCCGTACGGCGACCGGCCGGTGGCTCGCCGGACGCACCGCGGGCGACCGGGTGACCGACCCGGTCCTGCTGCGCCATCTGCTGTGGTCCGCCGCGGAGACCGCGCTGCCGCTGCAACTGCACACCGGCTTCGGCGACCCCGATCTTCGCCTCCACCGCTGCGACCCGCTGCTGCTCACCGACTTCGTACGAGCCGTGCGCCCCACGGGCTGCTCCCTGGTCCTGCTGCACGGCTATCCGTACCACCGGGGCGCCGCGTACCTCGCCCATGTCTTTCCGCATGTCTACGCCGACATGGGCCTGGCCCTGTCCCACACCGGGGCACGGGCCGAGGCCGTTCTCGCGGAGATGCTGGAGCTGGCCCCCTTCGGCAAGCTCCTCTTCTCCACCGACGCCTACGGCCTCCCGGAGCTCTATGTCGTCGGCGCCCAGCTCTTCCGCGAGGCCCTCACCCGGCTGCTGACCGGATGGGTGAACGACGGTGCCTGGTCGCCCGCCGACGCGGAGCGGGTCGCGGCTCTGCTGGCGGCGGACAACGCGCGCCGGGTGTACGGACTCTCCCCCGCCTGACACCCCGCGCTGTACGGACTCGCCCCCGTCCGACAGCCGTCGCCGTAACGGACTCGCCCCCGTCCGACACCCATCCCCGTACGGACTCGCCCCCCACCCCACACCCATCGCCGTACGGGCCCACCCGACACCCCGCCGCCGACCCTCTCGGCCCCCGGGGCCGCGGGCGCCTCACGCCCCCGTACTCCGGACGGACGCGCTTCGCGGGCGGATTCGCCGGACCCGCGCACACGATGAGTGGGATATGGGCCGTTACGGCCGTCCGCCGAACCGCCGGGAAGCGGGTAATCCATGGCTGAGAACAAAGAGAGATTCCACAGAACTGGGCTGTTCGGAGAACTATCCTCGGAGTTCGCCGGCACCATGGTCCTCATCCTCTTCGGTTGCGGCGTGGTCGCGCAGGTCGTAGCCGGCGGAGCGCTCACCGAGCCTCCGGGAGGACTCGGAGACCACGACAGCATCTCCTGGGCCTGGGGCCTCGGCGTGGTGCTCGGCATCTACGTCGCCGCACGGCTCAGCGGTGCGCACATCAACCCCGCCGTCACCCTCTCCCTGGCGGCCTTCAAGGGCTTCCCCTGGAGCAAGGTGCTGCCCTACATGCTGGCGCAGACAGCCGGTGCGTTCGTCGCGGCCTTGCTCGTGCGCTGGAACTACACCGAGGTGCTGGCCGCCGCCGACCCAGGTCACACCATCGCGACGCAGGGGGTGTTCTCCACCCTCCCGGGCAACGGAGGCCTCCCCGTGAGTGAGCTGGGAGCCTTCCGCGACCAGATCATCGGCACCGCGATTCTGGTGATGCTGGTGTTCGCCGTCACCGACCTGCTGAACACGGCGCCGGGGGCCAACCTGGGCCCGTTCATCATCGGCCTCATCGTGGTGGCGATCGGTATGGCGTGGGGCACCGACGCCGGTTACGCCATCAACCCCGCCCGTGACTTCGGACCCCGGCTGGCCAGCTTCATCACCGGGTACGACAGCGCCTGGCGAGATCAGTACGGCAACCTCTACTTCTGGGTCCCCATCGTCGGCCCGCTCCTCGGCGGTCCGCTCGGCGGGGCTGTGTACAAGCTGTTCGTCGGCCGGTTCCTCCCGGTACCGGAACAGCAGGAAGTAGGACGCCTGCCCACCCCCGAAGGCTGACCGGACCGTCCGTCCGGAGCACAGGACATCCCGTACGAGCACGAGAGGCGGCAGCGATGCCAGAGTTCGTCGGTGCGGTGGACCAGGGAACCACCAGTACCCGTTTCATGATCTTCGACCACGACGGCAACGAAGTGGCGAGGCACCAGCTCGAGCACGCGCAGATCCTGCCGCGCTCGGGATGGGTCGAGCACGACCCAGTGGAGATCTGGGAGCGCACCAACACGGTGATGCAGAACGCCATCCGCGAGGGCGGTCTGTCCGCCTCCGATCTGGTGGCGGTGGGCATCACCAACCAGCGCGAGACGACAGTCGTCTGGGACCCTCGTACGGGCCGTCCCTACTACAACGCCATCGTCTGGCAGGACACCCGCACCGACAGCATCGCCGCCGCCCTCGAACGGGACGGCCACGGCGAGGTCATCCGCCGCAAGGCGGGCCTCCCGCCCGCCACCTACTTCTCCGGCGGCAAGATCAAGTGGCTGATGGAGAACGTCGACGGCCTCCGGGAGGCGGCCGAGCAGGGCCACGCCATCTTCGGCAACACCGACTGCTGGGTCCTGTGGAACCTCACCGGCGGCCCCGACGGCGGCATCCACGCCACCGATGTCACCAACGCCAGCCGCACCATGCTGATGAACCTGGAGACGCTGGACTGGGACGACGAGCTGCTGGGGATCTTCGGTATCCCGCGCGCGATGCTGCCGACCATCAACCCCTCCTCGCACGCCGAGGCATACGGCCAGGCCCGGACCACCCGGCCACTGCGTGCCCCCATTCCCATCACCGCCATGCTCGGTGACCAGCAGGCGGCGACGGTGGGACAGGTGTGCTTCGCGCCGGGCGAGGCGAAGAACACCTACGGCACCGGCAACTTCCTCGTCCTCAACACCGGGACGGAGCTGGTGCGTTCGCAGCACGGGCTGCTCACCACGGTGGCGTACCAGTTCGGTGACAGCCCCGCGATCTACGCCCTCGAGGGCTCCATGGCGGTCACCGGCGCCGCCGTGCAGTGGCTGCGCGACCAGATGAAGATCATCAGCGCTGCCGCCGAGAGCGAGCGGCTGGCACTCACCGTCGAGGACAACGGCGGGGTGTACTTCGTGCCGGCGTTCTCGGGGCTGTTCGCCCCGTACTGGCGCTCCGACGCCCGTGGCGCGATCGTGGGCCTCACCCGCTTCAACACCACCGGGCATCTGGCGCGGGCCACCCTGGAGGCCATCTGCTATCAGAGCCGCGACGTGGCGGAGGCCATGGAGCAGGACTCGGGCGTCCACCTCGACGTACTCAAGGTGGACGGCGGCGTGACCGCGAACGACCTCTGTATGCAGATCCAGGCCGATATCCTCGGCGTACCGGTCAGCCGGCCGGTGGTCGCCGAGACCACCGCACTCGGCGCCGCCTACGCGGCGGGGCTGGCCACGGGCTTCTGGCGGGACACGGACGAACTGCGCTTGCACTGGCACGAGTCGAAGCGCTGGCAGCCGCAGTGGAGCGCCGGGCAGCGCCAGGAGGGCTATGACGGCTGGAAGAAGGCCGTGGAGCGCAGCCTCGACTGGGTGAAGGTGACATGACGACGCGGGGCCGGTCCGGCGCAATCGGACCGGCCCCTCGACGCTTTTTCCGGACTCCGTCCGGCTGAGGTCCCCCGGTGATGGCCGGGGGACCTCAGTCATGCACCCGCACAACCTCGGCCGGGCGGTCCCTGCTCCGTCCGCCGGAGCGTCCGAGCGGCCTTCCCCGGCCTCCGGCGCGGGCAGCGCCGAGCCTTTGGCTCCGCCGTGCCACCGCACCACAGGGGTACTCCCCTGCCTTTCTCGCGGGGGCCCGACGGAACTCTGCGTCCCGTCCGCCCCGGCTCAGAGGAAGGCTCCCCGGTTCACTCGTCGGCGACCTTCAGTACGAGCTTGCCGGTGTTCTCGCCGCGGAAGAGCTTCAGCAAGGTGTCGGGGAACGCGCTCACGCCACCGTCGACGATGTCCTCCTTCGAGGTGAGCCGCCCGTCCGCCAGCCACTTGGCCAGCTGCTCGATGGCTTCGCCGTAGCGGTCGACGTAGTCGAAGACCACCATGCCGGTCATCGAGGCGCGGTTGACCAGCAGCGACATGTAGTTGGCGGGGCCCTTGGCCGGTTCGACGCTGTTGTACTGGGAGATCGCACCGCAGATGACGACGCGGGCGCCCCGCGCCAGCCGGGTCAGGACGGCGTCGAGGACATCTCCGCCGACGTTGTCGAAGTAGACGTCCACGCCGTCCGGGGCGTGCTCGCGCAGCGCCTTCTTGACGTCCTGGTCCCGGTAGTCGATGGCCGCGTCGAAGCCGAACTCCTCCACGAGCATCCGGCACTTGCGCTCGCCCCCGGCGATCCCGACGACACGGCAGCCCAGGATCTTCGCGATCTGGCCCACCACGCTGCCGACGGCACCGGCAGCGCCCGAGACCACGACGGTCTGTCCGGCCTCGGGGCGTCCGATGTCGATGAGACCGAAGTAGGCCGTCAGCCCCGTCCCCCCGAGAGTCCCCAGATAGACCGGGAGCGGCGCCAGCGCCGGATCGGCCTTGGTGACACCGCGCCCGTCGGAGACGCAGTACTCCTGCACGCCGAACATGCCCGACACATGGTCGCCCACGGCGAAATCGGGGTGCCGGGAGGCCACGACCCGGCCCACGCCCACCGCGCGCATCACCTCGCCGATCTCCACCGGACGGATGTAGGACCGTCCCGCGTTCATCCAGCCGCGCATCGCCGGGTCGAGCGAGAGATAGAGCACCTTGACCAGCAGTTCGCCGTCGCCCGGCTCGCCGACGGGCGCCTCGACGTAGTCCCAGTCACTGGGCTTGGGCAGCCCCACGGGGCGGGCCGCCAGACGGAACTGGTGCTGGGTGCTGGACATGTGAACGACTCCTCAGCTGTCATGAGCGGACCCGGCACACGGGCGGAGAGCGACGACGCCGCGCCGTGTGCCGGAGCGGTGCGGGACCCGACGTCCTGCCCGCCCTCACCGGCCCGTCACAGGGCCACGTGCACACCGACCAGTCGGTATGACTCGGGCGAGACTAGCCCGTACCTCCGCGGGGGACAAGGGAGGGGACAGCACCGGAGCTGCCACAGCCCCAGGCTGCGGAATCGTGCCGGGGTGTCGGTCCGGGCATGGGGCTCGGCCCAGCCTCCTGGGCCCGTGGCGGCGCCCGTCGGGTTGCGCCGTGCGGCAGCGCGGTCAGTGGCGAGCGTGGAGAACCCCGTGGCCTCGGGCGCGAGTGATCATTCAGCGGTTGACCGGCACGGTGAAGCACGAAGGCGATGGACGGGAGAAGGCGAGGACGGCCGGGAACCAGCACATCGGCCGTTCCCGCATCCATGGCGCCGGGGGCGGCGAGCGGGACGACGTTGCCGGCGATCTCCATGACGAAAAGGAAAGAGGCTTTACGCGGCAGGAGCGATCTTGACTGCCTGCCTCGGCGTGACGCCCGTGCGCGGGACGCCCCCCGCATCGTCAGGGCGTATCAGGGGCACAGGCCGGTGCGCGGGCGAGGACGATGGCGAGAGCCGCGGAAAGGCCGAGCGATGTGCCGATGATCACGCCGAGGGCCTTCGCGCGATGGCGCACCGGGTCATGCAGTGCGGCCTCGCCGGACCGCGGTACGCCGTCCGGCGCCCGGGTCGGGCCCGCTCCCGGCAGCTCGGCGTGCCCTCTGTGCTCGGCGGGCGTGCTCAGCCCGTCGGCGATCAAGCTCTGGGGGGCGTCCATGCCCCCCTCACGGTGATGGCCGCCGATGCGGCGGACCACCGTTCGGCGAACGAAATACCCCCGAAAGCGGGAGTACCCGTGAAAACGCATACCCCTAGGAGGCATTCCGTCGGCGGATGACGCATGAAACCGAGCGCACTGTGCGCGACCGGTCAGCCGTCGGCACCCTCGGTGAGCCCTTCGGCGAATTCCCACCATGCGAGCGGGAGCCAGTCACCGTCGACGAAGGCGTCCACGGACGCCCCGCGGCCGTTGATGGCCACCTTGGTTCCTGGCGGGTACGTGGTCCCGGACAAGCCGGGCACGGAGACAAGCAGGGTCCCGACGCGCTGCGCCACTTTCTCGCCCTCCTTCTCAGGTCATACGGAAGCGGACATTTGGAGCCACAGTAGTGGGGTTGTCTCAAACCCGAACCAGGTGGAGCATGAGAGATAGGTCACGTGAGGCGAATCGCCCGTGGCCGCCCGCCCGCGATGGCGCGGACGAGGCCTCATAGCCATGGCGTGGTTCGCCTCCCGGCAGCATATTCCCTTGCCGAATCGGAGGTGGTCGGGAATGAAGGCCGTGGTCTACAAAGGACCGTTCGAAGTAGCGGTCGAAGAGGTCGAGAACCCCCGGATCGAGCACCCGAACGAAGTGATCGTACGCGTGACATCGACCGCGATATGCGGCTCCGACCTGCACATGTACGAGGGGCGCACCGCCGCTGAGCCCGGCATCGTCTTCGGCCACGAGAACCTCGGCGTCATCGAGGAGCTCGGTGCCGGGGTCACGACGCTGAAGCGGGGCGACCGCGTCGTGATGCCCTTCAACGTCGCCTGCGGGTTCTGCAAGAACTGCGTCGCCCGCTTCACCGGTTTCTGCACCACCGTGAACCCCGGCTTCGCCGGGGGCGCATACGGCTACGTCGCCATGGGGCCGTGGACGGGTGGTCAGGCCGAATATCTCAAGGTCCCCTACGCGGACTTCAACTGCCTGAAGCTGCCGGAAGGGAAGGAGAAGGAAAGCGATTTCATTCTGCTCGCCGACATCTTCCCGACCGGTTACCACGGCAACGAACTCGCCCAGGTCTCGCCGGGCGAGAGCGTCGCGGTGTACGGCGGCGGGCCGGTCGGTCTCATGGCGGCCTACTCCGCCATGATTCGCGGCGCGAAGAAGGTGTTCGTGGTCGACCGGGTCCTCGAGCGGCTGCAGAAGGCCGAGGAGATCGGCGCGATTCCGATCAACTTCGCCGAGGGCAACCCGGTGGAGCAGATCAAGGAGCGGACCGACGGCGAAGGCACGGACAAGGGCATTGACGCCGTCGGCTACCAGGCTCAGGCCCACACCGAGGATCGCGAGGAACCGGCGACCGTGCTGAACTCGCTCGTCGGGACGGTACGGCCGACCGGAGCGCTGGGCATTCCGGGCCTCTACGTGCCGGCCGACCCCGGCGGCCCCGACGAGAACTCGAAGCGCGGCATGCTGATGGTCTCCATCGGCAAGCTCTTCGAGAAGGGGCTGCGCCTGGGCACCGGGCAGTGCAATGTGAAGCGCTACAACCGGCAGCTGCGCGACATGATCATCGAAGATCGCGCACGGCCGAGCTTCGTCGTCTCCCATGAACTGCCCCTGGACGAAGCACCCACGGCGTACGACAAGTTCGACAAGCGCGTCGAGGGTTACACCAAGGTTGTCCTGCATCCGCAGGCGTAACCGCTCACCCATCCAGAGCCCCGGACGCCGGCAGTGCGCCCGGGGTTCTCCGCGTTCCCGGATACGAGCGGCAACGGACCGGGCACACCGCGGCGGTGCCGGCAGCTCCCGCGCCGCACCCGGTGCCACGGCAGGGTCCGCCCATCGCGCCGCACCCGCCGTCACCGGCTGGATTCCCCTTGTGCCGGGGCCAGCGGGGCCGGGCACGGTGCTCAGCACACGTCCGCCGGGTCATGCGCTGAGACAGCAGGCCGCTGAGCAAGCAAGCCGTTGGGCAAACAAGCCCTGGTCGTACCCGGCCCGCTCAGCGCACGACGAGAGCGTGCTCCCCCCGGGGCTCGAGCTCCCCCACGACCGGCGCGCCGGGAATCTCACCGGCCACCAGCAGCCCGCCGGAGGTCTGCGCGTCGGCCAGCAGCAGTGCCTCCTCCTCGGTCACCGCCGACAGGTCGCTGTACGGGCGGACCCACTCCAGATTCCGCTGGGTGCCCCCGCTCACGTACCCCTCGCGCAGCGCCTGCCGGGCGCCGTCCAGGCAGGGCACGGCGGCCGAGTCGATCGACGCGGTGACCCCGCTCGCCCGGGCGAGCTTGAACGCATGGCCGAGCAGCCCGAACCCGGTGACGTCCGTCGCGCAGACCGCACCGGCGGCGAGCGCCGCCTCGGCAGCTTCCCGGTTGAGCCGGGTCATCACCGCCACGGCCTGCGGGAACACCTCTCCGGTCGCCTTGTGCTTGGTGTTGAGCACGCCGATGCCGAGCGGTTTCGTCAGCGACAGCGGCACCCCTGGCTTCCCGGCGTCGCTGCGCAGCACACGGCCGGGGTCGACCAGACCGGTGACCGCCATGCCGTACTTGGGCTCCGGGTCGTCCACGCTGTGTCCGCCCGCGACATGGCAGCCTGCCTCCGCAGCCAGCTCCAGCCCCCCGCGGAGCACCTCACGCGCCAGCTCGAAGGGCAGCACGCCGCGCGGCCAGGCCAGCAGATTCACGGCCACCAGCGGACGTCCGCCCGTGGCGTACACATCCGACAGCGCATTCGCGGCGGCGATCCGGCCCCAGTCGTACGGGTCGTCGACCACAGGGGTGAAGAAGTCGGTGGTGGCGAGCACCGCCAGGTCCTCGCCGAGCCGGACGACCGTCGCGTCGTCGCCGTCGTCCAGGCCGACGAGCAGTTCACCGGCGGGGTCCCGGACCCGTACGCCCCGGCCGAGGCCCCGCAGTACGTCCTCCAGCTCCCCGGGCGGGATCTTGCAGGCGCAACCGCCGCCGTGGGCGTACTGGGTGAGCCGGATCCGTTCCGAGGGGTTCACAGCGGTCACGCCCACCATCATGCCCCCGCCGTGGCGGCTCGCACGTCCACCGCGGCGTTGCGAAGATGGCTGCGTGGCGCGAGGAGGCGTATCCGGCCTGGTGACCGGCGCGGTCTTCAAAACCGTTGAACGGCAGGAGCTGCCGTTGGCGGGTTCGATTCCCGTCCGCCTCCGCCACGCCCGCCCGGCAGACCCGTGCGGTGCGACGCGACGGCCGCCCAGTGCCGGAGGGCGCGATGCCGGAGGGCGTGATGAGTGATCCGCGGCGGCGCATTCCCGGGACCGACTCGGTGCTGGCCGATCCGCGGGTGGCCGAGGCGGTGCGAAGGCTCGGACGCCCCCTGGTGAAGCAGGCGGTCAACGAGGCCCAACGCCGGGCCAGGACCGGGGAGATCGCCCCGGAGGACGTGGTCGGGGCGACGGTGCGCGGCCTCCCGGAGCGGGTCGGCAGCCTACGACCGTTGGTCAACGCCACGGGGGTGCTCGTCCACACGAACCTCGGCCGGGCACCGCTGTCGGACGCCGCTCGGGACGCGGTACTGGCCGCCGCCGGATGGACCGACGTCGAATACGACCTGGCCGAGGGCCGCCGGGCGCGGCGGGGGCGCGGCGCGCTCGCCGCACTGGCCGAAGCCGTGCCCGACGCGGACGCGGTGCACGTGGTGAACAACAACGCGGCCGCGCTGCTGCTGTGCGCCCTGGCGATGGCCGGCGACGGACGCGAAATCGTGATCAGCAGGGGTGAGCTGGTCGAGATCGGCGACGGTTTCCGCATTCCCGAGCTGCTGGCCGCCGCCGGCGCACGGCTGCGCGAGGTCGGGACGACGAACCGCACCACCGTGCGGGACTACGCCGCGGCCGTCGGGCCCGACACCGCGTTCCTGCTCAAGGTCCACCCATCGAACTTCCAGGTCACCGGGTTCACCGCGGCCGTCGACGTCACCGAGCTCGCGGCCCTGGGCCCACCGGTGGTGGTGGACATCGGCTCCGGGCTGCTGGCCCCGAACGCCCTGCTTCCCGACGAGCCGGACGCCGCCACAGCCCTACGGGACGGCGCCGCTCTGGTGACCGCCAGCGGTGACAAGCTGCTCGGCGGCCCCCAGGCGGGGCTGCTGCTCGGCGACGGCCGGCTGGTGGAACGGTTGCGACGGCATCCCGCCGCGCGGGCCCTGCGCGTGGACAAGCTCACGCTGGCCGCGCTGGAGGCGACCCTGCGCGGGCCGGAAGCGCCGGTGGTCACCGCGCTGACCGCCGACGAGAGCGAGCTGGGCAGCCGCGCCGCCCTGCTGGTCGAGGAACTGCGGGCCAGGGGCGTCCCGGCGACCGTGGTGCCCACGACAGCGGCCGTGGGCGGCGGCGGGGCGCCGGGGGTCCGATTGCCGAGCGCGGCCGTGGCACTGCCTGCCGAGTACGCCACCGCCCTGCGCACCGCCACGGTCCCGGTGATCGGCCGGGTGGAGCGCGGACGGTGCTTGCTGGACCTGCGTACGGTCGCCGCCGCCGAGGAGCGGGACGTCCTGGACGCGGTGCTGACGGTGCACCGGTCCACGGGCGGCGGTTCACGAGGCGGCCGCGCCGGGCCGCCCGGACCGGTGGGGCACCCGGCACCCGGGGGCGAGGACGCGCCGGGGCGGGAAGGGGCCCCCGTACGCGACGGAGCACCGGGACGAGAAGGGACACCCCCGGAGGCAGGGGCCCCCCAACGAGAAGGAACGCCGCCGGGCCCGGCCGCCCCCGGCAGAGAGGGAGCCGCCGTAGAAGAAGGAGCCCCCGTAGGCGAGGGCACACCCGTAGGACACGGCACACATCGGCGGGACGGCGCGACCGGTACGGCGCGGGCACCCGGAGAGCGCCGCGGTGGGAGGGACCGGGGCGGGAGCGATCGTGGCGGCCGGCCATGTATGTGATCGCCACGGCGGGACATGTCGACCACGGCAAGTCGACCCTCGTGCGGCGGCTCACCGGTATGGAGCCCGACCGCTGGGCCGAGGAGCGCCGCCGCGGCCTCACCCTCGACCTCGGCTTCGCCTGGACGACCCTGCCCACGGGCGAGCGGATCGCGTTCGTCGACGTCCCGGGCCATGAACGGTTCGTGCCGAACATGCTCGCCGGTGTCGGCCCGGTGCCCGCCGTTCTCTTCGTGGTGGCCGCCGACGAGGGCTGGATGCCGCAGTCCACCGAACACCTCGAAGCGCTCGACGCGCTGGGGGTCGAGCACGGACTCCTCGCCGTCACCCGGTCGGACCTCGCCGACCCGGGCCCGGCCAGAGCCGATGCGCTGGCCCGGCTCGCGGCCACCAGCCTGGGCGCGGTCGACTCGGTGACGGTCAGCGGGCGGACCGGCGAGGGGACGGACCGGCTGCGCGCCGCCCTGGTGCGGCTGGCCGCGGCCCTGCCTCCGGCCGAGCCCGGGGCGGACGTACGGCTGTGGGTGGACCGGTCGTTCACCATCGCCGGGGCCGGCACGGTGGTGACCGGCACGCTGGCGGCCGGCACCCTGCGGGTGGGCGACGAACTGGCCGCGGTCTCCGCCGGGACGCCGACGCCCACCCCCGCGACCACGCCGGTGCGCGTACGCGGCCTGCAGGTACTGGGCGAGACCGTCGACGCGGTGCCCGCGGTGGCCCGGGTGGCGGTCAACCTGCGTGGCGTCGAACGCGCCGCGATCGACCGGGGGGACGCCCTGCTCAGCCCGGGCCGCTGGCTGATCGCGGCCGAGATCGACGTGTCGCTGCGCACGGACGCCCCCGAGGGCGCCCTTCCCCGGGAACCCGTCCTGCACATCGGGGCGGCGGCCGTCCCCGCCCGGGTCCGGCCCCTGGACGCGGACATCGACCGGCTTCGACTGGCCCGTCCGTTGCA
>NZ_JBQQBW010000055.1:0-46056 GCF_052245415.1 Streptomyces sp. 8N706
CCCCCCCACCACGTCGTCAACGGCGTCCGGACAGGCTCAGCAGCCGAGCAGGCGGCCGCCCAGGTAGGCCTGGATCTGGTCCAGCGAGACGCGCTCCTGCTTCATCGTGTCGCGCTCGCGCACGGTCACCGCGTTGTCGTCCAGGGTGTCGAAGTCGACCGTGACACAGAACGGCGTACCGATCTCGTCCTGGCGGCGGTAGCGGCGGCCGATGGCGCCGGCGTCATCGAACTCGATGTTCCAGTTCTTGCGCAGATCGGCCGCCAGACCCTTGGCCTTCGGCGACAGCTGCGGGTTCCGGGACAGCGGCAGCACGGCCACCTTCACCGGCGCCAGCCGCGGGTCGAGCCGCATCACGGTGCGCTTCTCCATGACGCCCTTGGCGTTCGGGGCCTCGTCCTCGTTGTACGCGTCCAGCATGAAGGCGAGCATGGCCCGGTTCACACCGGCCGCCGGCTCGATGACGTACGGGGTCCAGCGCTCGCCGGCCTCCTGGTCGAAGTACGACAGGTCCGTCCCCGAAGCCTTGGAGTGCGCGGACAGGTCGAAGTCCGTGCGGTTGGCCACGCCCTCCAGCTCGGAGAACTCGGTGCCGCCGAAGTTGAAGCGGTACTCGATGTCGGCGGTGCGCTTGGAGTAGTGCGACAGCTTCTCCGCCGGGTGGTCGTACCAGCGGATGTTCTCCTCCCGGATACCGAGGTCCCGGTACCAGCTCCAGCGCTGCTCCATCCAGTACTCGTGCCACTGCTCGTCCTCGCCCGGCTTGACGAAGAACTCCATCTCCATCTGCTCGAACTCACGCGTACGGAAGATGAAGTTGCCCGGAGTGATCTCGTTCCGGAAGGACTTGCCCATCTGCGCAATTCCGAAGGGCGGCTTCTTGCGCGAAGTCTGCTGTACGGCCGCGAAGTTGGTGAAGATGCCCTGCGCGGTCTCGGGGCGCAGATACGCGACCGAGCCGGAGTCCTGGGTCGGGCCGAGGTGGGTGGCCAGCAGCCCGGAGAACTGCTTGGGCTCGGTGAAGGCGCCCTTGTTGCCGCAGTGCGGGCAGTTGACGTCGGAGAGTCCGTTGGCCGGCAGATGGCCGTGCTTGGCCTCGTACGCCTCCTCCAGGTGGTCCGCGCGGAACCGCTTGTGGCAGGAGGTGCACTCGGTGAGGGGGTCGGTGAACGTGGCGACGTGGCCGGAGGCCTCCCAGACCTCGGGGGCCAGGATCACCGACGAGTCGATACCGACCACGTCATCGCGCGAGGTGACCATGGAGCGCCACCACTGGCGCTTGATGTTCTCCTTGAGCTCGACGCCGAGCGGCCCGTAGTCCCAGGCGGCACGCTGGCCGCCGTAAATCTCACTGCACGGGTAGACGAAGCCACGGCGCTTGCTCAGGCTGACGATGGTGTCGATCTTGTCGGCGGCCACGGTGCTCTCTTCATTACGACGACGAAGCGGTCATGGTGTGATCCGCCGGCACCCACGCGCGGAGGGCGGCGCCCCCGGGGAGGTGCCGGCCCGCTGCGGCCCAGCGAATACCTCAGATTACCGGCGGCTGTACCCCCCGGATCAAATCGGTTCGGGGCCGGACCGTCCCCTTATCTTTGTTGACAACCGTTTCCACCTTTGTTGAAAATGAGTGTCATGAACGTACGACGCCGTCTCATACCCGCCGCAGCCGCCGCCGGAGCCACCGCGCTCGCCCTCGGCTCTCTGTCCGCCTGCTCCTCGTCCGGCAGCACGGGCGGCGGCGAGAACGGCAAGCTGACCGTAGTGGCGTCGTTCTACCCCATGGAATACCTCGCCGAGGAGATCGGCGGCGACCATGTCACCGTCTCCGGTCTGACCAAACCCGGCACCGAGCCGCACGATCTGGAGCTCAGCCCCCGGCAGACCGCCCAACTGGGCGAAGCCGGAATGATCCTTTACCTCAAGGGCCTCCAGCCCGCGGTGGACGAAGCCGTCGCCCAGTCCGGCGTGAAGAACACCGTCGACGCCGCTTCCCTGACCAAGCTCGAGGACCATGGCACCGAGGTCGGCCACGACCACGGCGGTGAGGACCATGCCCCCGGCGGCGAGGAGAGCCACGGCGGCGAAGAGGACGCCCCCGCCGACCCGCACATCTGGCTCGACCCGGTGAAGTACGCCGAGGTCGCCAAGGGCGTCGGCAAGGCCCTGGAGAAGGCCGACCCGGACCACGCCGACGACTACAAGAAGAACACCGAGAAGCTCGTCGGCGAGCTCGACGGCCTCGACAAGAGGTTCGAGGACGGCCTGAAGAAGCGTTCCACCGACACGTTCATCACCAGCCACTCCGCCTTCGGCTACCTCGCCGAGCGCTACGGCCTGGACCAGGAGGCCATCGCGGGCCTCGACCCGGAGGCCGAGCCCAGCCCCGCCCGGGTACGCGCGCTGCACGGGATCGCGAAGCAGGAGAAGGTCACCACGGTCTTCTTCGAGACGCTCGCCAGCGACAGGACGGCCAGGGCCCTGGCGAAGGACACCGGGCTGAAGACCGACGTGCTCGACCCGGTCGAGGGCATCGGCGCCAAGTCCCAGGGCGACGACTACGTCGAGGTCATGGAGTCGAACCTCAAGAACCTGCAGCAGGCCCTCGAGGCCAAGTGAGGAAGGCACGCATGGCAAGCCGCGCCGATGAAGGACAGCCGGTCATATCCCTGCGCGAGGCATCCGCCTCGCTCGGCTCGCGGCCCGTGCTGCGCAAGATCGAACTGACCGTGCGGCGGGGCGAGGTCGTCGCGCTGCTCGGCGCCAACGGCTCCGGGAAGTCCACCGCCATACGGGCCGTGGTCGGTCAGGTGCCGCTCACCGGAGGGGAGCTGGAGCTGTTCGGCACCCCGCTGGGCCGGTTCCGCGACTGGGCGCGCATCGGATACCTACCGCAGCGGACCACCGCCGCGAGCGGGGTGCCCGCCACGGTCCGCGAAGTCGTCTCGGCGGGTCGTCTGGCCCGTACGAAGCTCGGGCTGCTGCGTAAGGCCGACCGGGCGTCGGTGGAACGGGCACTGGAGCTGGTCGGCATGGCCGACCGCGCCAAGGACTCCGTCAACGCGCTCTCCGGCGGCCAGCACCAGCGGGTGCTGATCGCCCGCGCCCTGGCCGCCGAGCCCGATCTGCTGATCCTGGACGAGCCGATGGCTGGTGTGGACCACACCAGCCAGGAGGTACTCGCCGACACCCTGCGGGAGCAGGTCGGCGCAGGCACCACCGTGCTCCTCGTCCTGCATGAACTGGGCCCGCTGGAGCCGCTGATCGACCGTGCGGTGGTACTGCGCGACGGCTGCGTGGTACACGACGGAACACCGCCGGAGGCCGTCGGCCAGCACGCGCTGCCCGGCCACGACCATGTGCACCCGCATACGGGCGCGAACGCCGAACCGATCCGGACGGGGCTGCTGACGTGAAGGACACCACCGCCAACGAGCCGGCCCCCCGCCGCCACTGCTCACCGCACTCGACGCGGGGGTGCTGAGAACCATGGACATCCTCACCTACGACTTCATGCAGCGGGCGCTGCTGGCCGCCGTGCTGGTGGGCATCACCGCCCCTGCCGTCGGTATCTATCTCGTCCAGCGCCGCCAGGCGATCATGGGCGACGGTATCGGGCACGTGGCGCTGACCGGCGTCGCGCTGGGCTTCCTGACCGGCACCAACCCCGTATGGACGGCCGTCGTGGTCTCCTCGCTCGGCGCGGTGCTGATGGAGCTGATCCGCTGGTACGGCAAGGCCCGCGGCGATCTCGCCCTCGCGATGCTCTTCTACGGCGGCATGGCAGGCGGCGTCCTGCTGATCAACCTCGCGCCGAACGGCTCCAACGCCAACCTCACCACCTATCTCTTCGGCTCCATCACCACGGTCTCGCGGTCGGATGTGGTGGCGATCTGCGTACTGGCCGCCCTGGTGGTGCTGATCACCCTGGGCCTGCGGCGACAGCTGTTCGCCGTCTGCCAGGACGAGGAGTTCGCCCGGGTCACCGGCCTGCCCGTACGGCTGCTGAACCTGCTTCTGGCCCTCACCGCGGCCGTCACGGTCACCGTGGCCATGCGGGTCGTCGGCCTGCTGCTGGTCAGCGCGCTGATGGTGGTTCCGGTCGCCGCCGCCCAGCAGGCCACCCGCGGTTTCGCCATGACCCTCGCACTCGCCATCGGCATCGGCACGGTCGTCAGTCTGTCCGGCACCGTCTACTCCTTCTACGTGGATGTGCCCCCCGGGGCGAGCATCGTCGTTCTCGCCATCGCCGTCTTCGGGCTGATCACCACGCTCGCCGCGCCGCTGGCGAGAAGAAGGGCCCGCAGGGCCGCGGCGGCAGGGGAAGGGTGCACTCTGGAGGCACCGGGCATCCGCCCGGCGGGGGACGACGTCAGCGTGTAACCGCTCCGCGCCCGCGAACTGGCACAATGGCCACTCGTACGTGCGGATCGGGCGATCAGAGGAGGCAACGGTGACTACCGCGGGGAGCCGTCCGACGAACATCGCGCCGGTGCGCGGCCGGTCGACCCGGCAGCGCGCCGCAGTGGCGGCCGCCCTCGACGAGGTGGATGAGTTCCGCAGCGCTCAGGAGCTGCACGACATGCTCAAGCACCGCGGCGACTCGGTCGGCCTGACCACCGTCTATCGAACCCTCCAGTCGCTCGCCGACGCGGGCGAGGTCGACGTCCTGCGCACGAGCGAGGGCGAGGCCGTCTACCGCCGCTGCAGCACCGACGACCACCACCACCATCTGGTGTGCAGCAGCTGCGGCAAGGCGGTTGAGGTGGAGGGCCCGGCGGTGGAGAAGTGGGCGGACCAGATCGCGGCCGACAACGGCTTCGTGGACGTCGCCCATACGATTGAGATCTTCGGCACGTGCGGCGAGTGCGCGGCGGCAAAGTCCTAGTAGCTCGTCACGCGGCCTTGACCGGGTAATCGACCTGCTGTTCTTGGGTCGGCAGACCACCTCCAAGACCTGATCTCGGAGGTGGTCGTGGGACGCCGACCCACTGTGTTCGTCCGGCCGGTGAGCATGGAAGTGCGCTGACTGGCAGTGCTGCGACGGCGCAGACGCAACGGGCCGTATACGGCTGCTGCAGCGCCGACAAGGGCCCCGCCAACGGCACCGATGAGTCCGTAAACCGCTCCTGAATCCGCCATGAGGACCACTGCGCCCCAGCGCAGTTGGGCGCTGTCACGTATCCCGCGGCCGAAAGAACGGGAGGTAACGGCGATGGCGAGTGTCAGCCCGTGCATCGGTGGACCGTCTGGTCTCGTTTGAGCCACATGTGGGGCCCGAGCGAGTTCCTCACTCGGCCGCGGCGTCGAGCGCCCGTTCCTTGGCCTGCCGATAGCGCGCGATGGTCTTCTCGTTCTCCGTCGTGAGCAACTTCCGCTCGACCTCCCGCTGGACGTCCGCGACGGCCTCGGCCAACCCGGTGTCCGTCTGGCACCGGGCGTCGGCGCTCGCGGCCTCGATCTCGTCACGGCCCAGCGCCCGCAATGTCCCCTCGTCCTTTGCCGCCGCGGGCAGGCGGGCGTTGAGCGGCGCGCGGGCGGCCTGAAGGTCCGCTCCCGGATGCCCGGATTCCGTCATGCAGGCGGACCAGCGCTGGACCGCCTCACGGTAGGCCGGCTCCTCCTCGACCGTGGCGAGCACCCGGTTCGCCAGGTTCACGGTGAGTGGCTCCAGAGTCTTCCACTCCGGCCCGTACACTTCCGCTTGCGCTCGGGCGATGCAGCCGTCTGTGGAGTACTGAACGTTGGTCCCGCCCGGGAGCTGCAGCGTCACCCGGTGTTCCACGGTTCCGGTCAGGGCTTGCTGCCACGCCTTCGTACGCGGCTTGTCGGTGGGTGGCGGCGTGGACCGCAGGTGGAGGTACTCGCCGACGATGCCGTAACCGTCCGCCGCCGCTCGCTCCGGGGTGAGCAGTCCGTACGGGTTCGTCTCCGCCCCGCGCGCGGAGGCGATCGCGGGCTGCGCCGTGTATTCCTGGCCGCGGGCGGTCATGCAGGCGGTGACGGCACGCTCCTCGCGGTCGTGCAGGCGCACGGAGTCGACGTGGCTGAACGCGGTGACTCCCGAAAGCGGGCGGACATCGGGCGCGGCAGGCTCGCGGCCGGGCTCCTCGGAGGAGGAGCAACCGGCCGCGGCCAATATCAGGGCGAGGTAAGGGAGCCGCCCGTGGAATCGGCTCAGCACCAGCGGTTGGAGGCGACGTTGTCCTTCCAGGGGCTGTAGAGGGGGCTGTAGGTCCAGCCCCGCTTGGCCAAGGCAGGCGAACCCGTGTAGTTCAGGCCGGAGTAGACGGTGACGTCGCAGTTGTTGCCGTTGTTGTACAGCGACTCGGCGTTGTTGAACTTGTTGTACTGCAGCAGATTGGTGTTGTTGCCCCAGACCGTCCCGGGGTCACCCGCGCCGCCGGTGCCCAGGTACGCGCAGAGCGCCCCGGACGGACAGTCGGAGTACGCCGCATGGGCGGGCGCAGCGGTCACCAGCGAGCCGGTTGCAGCCAGCGCCACAGCGCCAAGGAGCACACCGGCCTTGGGAAGAATCCGTTTCATACTCTGTCCTCCTGTTGATGGCCGCCCTTCTCAGCGGCCGCGATGGTAGAGGCAGCGTGCGAGGCGGTCCCAACCTGCCCCGTACGGTGTGCCGGTCGGGATTCCTCCGCGTATGTGCCGCCAGCCCCGTTCCCGCCCGCCGAGCGCGAGCACCACGAGACATCTGCGGCCCCTGGAGGACCAACCCGGTCAAGGCTCGCAGCACACAGCGACCCCAGATACGATAAAACCCGCCATAACTCGACGAGATACCGAACGTGGTGGTCAACTTCGTGCACCGCGCGGTGGACCTGCCGGAGGGCCCAGCGGCGAAGGCTGCGGGCCGTACGGAGGAGCGGCAACGGACCTGGGTGCGGCAGCGCACCGCCTTGTCGTACGACAAGGCGAAGCCCGCAAAATCGCTGAGGCGGTGATGAGGAGACAGTCTGCTGACCAAAGCGCAGCAGGTCGATTGCCCGGCCAAGGCTGCGTGACGAGCCACGAGAAGTCCTTCGCGGCGGCGAAGCGCTGGCAGCCCTGGAGGCCCGCCCCCTGCCCGGGAGAGGTCACTTCGGCGAGGGGCAGGAGCCGGGAACGGTGACGAACCGTCGGCACAACGGCCGGGAGCCGGGGAGGCTGAACGCCTCCCCGGCTCCCTTCGTCTCCACGCCGGCGCTATGCCTGCGCTTCCTTCGACTCCTGGGGCTCCTGCGGCTCCTGCGCCTCGTTCGCCTCATTGGGGATGGCGCCGCCGAAACGGCGGTCGCGCGAGGCGTACTCCAGACAGGCCCGCCACAGGTCGCGCCGGTCGAAATCCGGCCACAGCACGTCCTGGAACACCATCTCGGCGTAAGCGCTCTGCCATATCAGGTAGTTGGAGGTGCGCTGCTCTCCGGACGGGCGCACGAACAGGTCGACATCCGGCATGTCCGGGTAGTACAGGTACTTCGCGATGGTCTTCTCGTTGACCTTCGACGGGTCGAGCCTGCCTGCCTTGACGTCCGCGGCGATCGCGGCGGCGGCGTCTGCGATCTCCGCACGGCCGCCGTAATTGACACAGAAGTAGAGCGTCATCGCGTCATTGCCGCGCGTCTGCTCCTCCGCCACCTGGAGTTCCTGGACAACGGACTTCCACAGCTTGGGCATCCGCCCGGCCCAGCGGATCCGGATGCCCATCGCGTCCATCTCGTCGCGGCGGCGGCGGATCACATCGCGGTTGAAGTTCATCAGAAAGCGCACCTCGTCGGGCGAGCGCTTCCAGTTCTCGGTGGAGAAGGCGTACAGGGAGAGGTTCTTGACGCCCATCTCCAGACAGCCCTTGAGGACGTCGAGGACGACGGACTCGCCGACCTTGTGGCCCTCGGTCCGCGGCAGGCCGCGCTCCTTCGCCCAACGGCCGTTCCCGTCCATCACGATGGCCACGTGGTTCGGCACCAGCTCGCCGGGGATCTTCGGCGGGCGGGCACCGGACGGGTGTGGCTCGGGCGTCAGGTACTCGCGGCGGGTACGTCCCAGAATCCCGCGTCGTGCCATGCGATCCGTCTCCTCATTCCTATTTCTCTACATATCTGAGCGAGCGCAGACCGCGCTCCAAGTGCCAGTGCAGATACGCCGCCACGAGCCCGCTGCCCTCGCGTACGTGCCGGGCCTCGCACGCGTCGGCCGTCTCCCAGTCCCCGGTCAGCAGCGCGCCGAGCAGCGTCAGGGACTCCGCCGAGGGTACGACGCTCCCCGGCACCCGGCACTCGGCGCAGATGACGCCGCCCGCGGCGACCGAGAAGAACCGGTTGGGGCCGGGCATCCCGCAGCGCGCGCACGCTTCGAAGCTGGGTGCGTAGCCGTTGACGGCCAGTGAGCGGAGCAGGAAGGCGTCGAGCACGAGGTTCGGCTCGTGCTCCCCGGAGGCGAGGGTCCGCAGTCCGCCGACGAGCAGGAGATACTGCTGCACGGCGGGCTCGCCCTCATGGTCGGTGAACCGCTCCGCGGTCTCCAGCATCGCGGTGCCGGCGGTGTAGCGGGCGTAGTCGGTGACGATGCTGCCACCGTACGGAGCGATGGTCTCGCTCTGCGTACAGAGCGGCAGGCCGCGGCCCACGAGCTCGCTGCCGCGGGCGAAGAACTGCACATCGACATGGGAGAACGGCTCCAGCCGTGCTCCGAACTTCGACTTCGTGCGCCGCACGCCGCGGGCGACGGCTCGTACCCGGCCGTGGCCGCGGGTGAGCAGCGTGATGATCCGGTCCGCCTCACCCAGCTTCTGGGTGCGCAGCACGATGCCGTCGTCGCGGAACAGACTCATGCGGCCATTGTCGCGTACGAACGGGGCTGCCCCCGCCGCGGGCTCGGGACGGCACACGGCCACAGAACGGCATACGGCCTCGGGTGGGCCCGCGGACTCAGGAGGGCGCCCCGGCCTCAGGAGGGCATGCGGGCCGCAGCGGCCAGGAGGCGCTCGGTCTCCTCGTGGCCGAGGAGCAGGGCGCGGCCGACGGCGGCGAGGGCCTCGCGCTCGGCGGGGCTGTACGGGCCGTCGGCGAGGGCGATACGGGCGCCCTGCAGCAGGATGCCCTCGCGTCCCGCGGGAGCGAGGTGGGGCGCCAGGGGCTCGAGGGCCTCATGGAGCTCGATGGCCAGGACGGTGCCGCCCTCGAGTCCGTCCTCGAAGCAGCCGGGCAACCGTCCTGTGTCGGCGGCCAGGGCCTCGACGAGGGCGAGCAACTGCTCCCCGGTGCAGTCCGCGAATCCGGCGCAGCGCACCGCACCGACCGCGACCTCTCGTGCGGCACGGTCCTCGGCGCCGCCCGCCGTGAGGACCGCCAGGGCGACGGTGTGGACCGCATCGCGCAGCATGGCGGAGAAGCGGGTGGTGGTGGGGTGGTCGAGCGCCTCGGCCCCGAACCGGTCGTGACAGGAGCAGCATTCGACGACGGGACCGGCTGCTCCGCGCGGGAGGAGGGGGACGCCGAGCAGGGCGAACCGGCGCCGGCCGGCGCGGCGGCGGTAGTTGCGGTCGCCTCCGCACTCGGGGCAGAAGAACTCGCCGTCGCCGACCGTACGCCAGGTCGTGCGCATTCCCCACACTCGCTGCATCGCGCACCTCCGACGCATCGGCCCCGAACACCCGGACACGGACCGCCGTCATGTGGTGACTCTTCGGCAACGGTGCCGTGTGGGGGTGATGTTAACCACATTCTTGATGCGGCGTCAGCACCCCGTACGGAGCAAACACGGCCCGCCCGGCGACCCGGCACGCGCGGGGCCGCCCGGTGCCCGGTGTGCGACCTGCGGAGCGGTGCCCGGGAGCCTCGCGGCCCCCTCCGGAACAGCGGCGCAGATCACACCGGGCCCCCCGCACCCCGGCGCGGGCACGGAGGGGACGTTCCGCAGATCGGGCACCTGCCGCCCTGCCACCCGCGGCCCCCTCCGGCGTCGCGCCGGACCAGGGGAGGGTCGGAGCTGTCATCAGCGGTCGAGCCCCTCGGCATGGTCACCCCCCGCACCCCCGGCCGCCGATCGACGGGGGGTACGAGGCGACAGCCGGCCGGGCCGAGAGGCCGGAAGAGCCGTCAGCGGGAAACGAGGCCGGTGACCGGGCGCGGGTTCAGCCGCGCGCGGCGCGGTTCACCGCGGAGATGACCGCCTTCAGCGAGGCACGGGTGGTGTTCGGGTCCACACCCATGCCCCACAGGACCTTTCCGTCGATGGCGCATTCGATGTACGAGGCGGCGCGGGCGCTCGCACCCTCGCTCATCGTGTGCTCGGTGTAGTCCAGCAGGCGGGCGTCCACGCCGACCGCGGCCAGGGCGTCGAAGAACGCGGAGATCGGGCCGTTGCCTGTGCCCGTCAGGACCGTGTCCACGCCGTCGACGACGGCTTCGACGGTGAGCGCGTCGCCGCCGTCCGTCGTGGTCGAGGTCTGCGCGGAGCGCAGGGCGATCCGGCCCCAGGCGTTCTCCGGGGTGGGCAGGTACTCGTCCTGGAAGGTGGACCAGATCTGCGCCGGGGTGACCTCCCCGCCCTCGGTGTCGGTCTTCGTCTGGATGATCTTCGAGAACTCGATCTGCATCCGGCGCGGCAGATCCAGCTTGTGGTCGTTCTTCAGGACGTAGGCGATACCGCCCTTGCCGGACTGGGAGTTGACCCGGATCACGGCCTCGTACGAGCGGCCGACATCCTTCGGGTCGATGGGCAGATACGGCACCGCCCACTCGATGTCGTCCACCCCCTTGCCCTGGGCGGCCGCGTCGGCCTCCATGGCCTCGAAGCCCTTCTTGATGGCGTCCTGGTGGGAGCCGGAGAAGGCGGTGTAGACCAGGTCGCCCGCGTAGGGGTGGCGCGGGTGGATGGTCATCTGGTTGCAGTACTCGGCGGTGCGGCGGATCTCGTCGATCTGGGAGAAGTCGATCTGCGGGTCGACGCCCTGGCTGAACAGGTTCATCCCCAGCGTCACCAGGTCGACATTGCCCGTCCGCTCGCCCTGGCCGAACAGACAGCCCTCGATGCGGTCCGCGCCCGCCATGATGGCCAGCTCGGCGGCGGCGACGGCGGTCCCCCGGTCGTTGTGCGGGTGCACCGACAGGCATACGTGCTCGCGGCGCGAGAGGTTCCGCGACATCCACTCGAAGCGGTCGGCGTGGGTGCTCGGCGTCGAACGCTCCACGGTCGCCGGCAGATTGAGGATGATCTCGCGGCCGGGCTCGGGCTGCCAGACGTCCATGACGCCCTCGCAGACCTCCAGCGCGAAGTCCAGCTCGGTATCGGTGAAGATCTCGGGGCTGTACTGGTAGCCGAAGGCCGTCTCAGCGCCGAGGATCTTGTCGGCGTACTCCATCACCAGCCGGGTGCCGTCGGTGGCGATGGCCTTGACCTGCTCCCGCGAGCCCCGGAAGACGACGCGGCGGAAGACCGGCGCGGTCGCGTTGTAAAGATGCACCGTGGCCCGGTGCGCGCCCCGCAGGGACTCGACCGTGCGCTCGATCAGCTCCTCGCGCGCCTGGGTCAGGACGGAGATCGTCACGTCCTCGGGGATCGCGCCCTCTTCGATGATCGAGCGGACGAAGTCGAAGTCCGTCTGCCCGGAGGAGGGGAACCCGACCTCGATCTCCTTGTAGCCCAGCCTGACCAGCAGGTCGAACATCGCCCGCTTCCGGGCCGGGGACATCGGGTCGATCAGCGCCTGGTTGCCGTCCCGGAGGTCGGTGGACAGCCAGCGGGGTGCCTGGGTGATGCGGTTGTCCGGCCAGGTGCGGTCCGGGATGTCCACGGCCTCGTACCGGCCGTAGCGGTGGATCGGCATTCCGGAGGGCCGCTGGGTGACCGAGGACGCGGTGATGGGCGTGGGGCGGCCTACGGAATTCTCGGGGATCATGTGCGTGGGGCTCCTGTCGAAGGATGTTCGACGGCCGACGGCGGGCAACACCGGACTCCGCGGGGAGGGGGTCGGCCTCGACTACAGGCCCTCGCCGCGGCGACTAAGGAGGAGCTGCCGGAAACGCATGATGATCCGCAGCCTAGCCGAGTCCCACGGTCGGTACCGAGTCCGTTCCAGTATGCAAGACGCGACCGCGGTCACGGCTGGATGGTGACCTATCACTCCATTTCACTAATCTTCGTCGCACGCAGTGACAGTACGGTCACCCCGTGCCACATTGCGCTGCATGACCAGGAACTCCGTCTTCTGCACGATCGTGCCGCCGCACGTCCTCGACGAGCTCGCCCGCGCCGGGGACTCGTCGCTCGCCGCCCCCGCCCGCCGCACCCTGGAGCACGACGCCGCGCAGCGCACCCGTCGCCGGCTGACGACGGTCGTCGGCGCCGGCCCCGCCCGTTCCCCGCAGGGTCCGGCCGACCGGCCGCTCCGGACGGTCTCCGACGCCGAGCACCGGGAGGAGCTGCCCGGCCGTGAGGTGCGCGGCGAGGGCGACGAGCCGACGCGGGACGCCACCGTCAACCGCGCCTACGCCGGGCTGGGAGCGACGTTCGAGCTCTACCTCAAGGCGTACTCCCGGAGCTCCATCGACGGCTCCGGTATGGCCCTGGACGCGACCGTCCACTACGGCCGGGACTACGCCAACGCCTTCTGGGACGGCGAGCGGATGGTCTTCGGGGACGGCGACGGCGAGATCTTCCTTGACTTCACGATTCCGGTGGATGTCATCGGACACGAGCTGACCCACGGCGTCACCCAGTACACCGCCAATCTGGAGTACTTCGGCCAGTCCGGCGCCCTGAACGAGTCACTGTCCGATGTCTTCGGCTCTCTGATCAAGCAGTACGCACTCGGCCATACCGCCGACCAGGCCGACTGGCTGATCGGCGCGGGTCTGCTCGCCCCGCGGGTCAGCGGTGTGGCGCTGCGCTCCATGAAGGCCCCGGGCACGGCGTATGACGACGACGTCCTCGGCAAGGACCCGCAGCCGGCCACCATGGACGACTATGTCCGCACCGGCCGCGACAACGGCGGGGTGCACATCAACTCGGGGATCCCCAACCGCGCCTTCCACCTCGCCGCCACGGCCCTCGGCGGGCACGCATGGGAGAGGGCCGGACAGATCTGGTACGACGTGCTGACCGGCGGAGAGCTGGCCCCGGACGCCGACTTCGCCGACTTCGCCCGGCTGACCGTCGCCGCGGCGCGGTCCCGCTACGGCGAGGGCGATGTGCGCCAGGCACTGCTGAAGGCGTGGGCCCAGGTGGGCATTCCGGCCGTGGAGCGGGAAGCTGGGAGGTAACCGGCCGGAGCGGGTAGGGATGGAGCCATGCGTATTCAGGTGAGGCGTACCGGAGGGTTCGCGGGCATCGAGCGCTACGCCGAGGTGGACACCTCGGGGCGGGCCGACGCCCCGGAGTGGCACACCCTGGCCGAGGAGGCGGCCGCCGCCGGCCGGGGCACGCCCCCGGTCGGCGTACCCGACGGCTTCAGCTACCAGCTCACGGTCGACGACCGCACGGTCTACTGCGCGGATCCCCGGCTGACCGAGGCGCAGCGCGAGTTGATCACCCGGGTGCTGAAGGAAGGTGCGTAGCGGCGGTCCGGGCAGTCGCCCCGCGGCGCTTCAGCGGCACGCACCACGGCTCAGCGGCCGGCGCGGCGGCGCAGTCGGTCAGCGGGTCAGCCGTTTCAGCGGGGTCAGCCGTTTCAGAAGCCCAGCTTGCGCAGCTGCTTGGGATCGCGCTGCCAGTCCTTGGCGACCTTGACGTGCAGGTCGAGGAAGACCGAGGTGCCGAGCAGCGCCTCGATGTGCTTGCGCGACTTCGTCCCGACCTCCTTCAGACGGGCGCCCTTCGGGCCGATGATGATGCCCTTCTGGCTGGGCCGCTCGATATAGACGTTGGCGTGGATGTCGAGCAGCGGCTTGTTCTCGGGGCGGCCCTCCCGGGGCAGCATCTCCTCGACGACGACGGCGATCGAGTGCGGCAGCTCGTCGCGTACGCCCTCCAGCGCGGCCTCGCGGATGAGTTCCGCGACCATGACCTGCTCGGGCTCGTCGGTGAGGTGGCCCTCGGGGTAGAGCTCCGGGCCTTCGGGCAGGAGCGGGACGAGGAGGTCGGCCAGAAGTCCGACCTGCTGGTCCCCGACGGCCGATACGGGGACGATCTCCGCCCAGTCGATGCCCAGTTCCGTCCCGAGCTTGTCGATCGCGATCAGCTGCTGCGCAAGCTGCTCCGAGTCCACCAGGTCGGTCTTGGTGACGATGGCGACCTTGGGGGTTTTCTTGATCCCGGCCAGCTCGGAGGCGATGTAGCGATCGCCGGGGCCGAGCTTCTGGTCGGCGGGCAGACAGAAGCCGATGACATCGACCTCGGCCCAGGTGGTCCGTACGACGTCGTTGAGCCGCTCGCCGAGGAGGGTGCGGGGCTTGTGGAGGCCGGGGGTGTCGACGAGGACCAGCTGCGCGTCGGGGCGGTGCACGACGCCCCGGACGGTGTGCCGGGTCGTCTGCGGCCGGGTGGAGGTGATGGCCACCTTCGTCCCCACCAGTGCGTTGGTCAGAGTCGACTTGCCCGCGTTGGGGCGGCCGACGAAGCACGCGAAGCCCGAGCGGTGGGGGGCCGCCTCCGGCGCGGTCGGGGACGAGGGGGATCGGTCACTCATGGCAACCATTCTCCCCGATCATCCGGGCCGGCTCGACCAGCCGCGGGACAACGGGAACGAGGACGGCCTGGGAGCCGGGGCGTTCCCTCCGGCTCCCGACCGATCTGCCGCGCGATCTCTGCCGAGGCGCGAGCCCTTGCCGCGCGCACCGCACCGCACGACCGCGGGGTTCCCACCTGGGTCCTATCCGGCGGAGACGGAGGCGCGGAGAGTGCCGTCCGGTGCGGCGAGCAGGACGGGGGTGTCCGGGCCGCCGAGGTCCCGTACGGCGGCCCGGTCGGTGTCCGAGGCCGCGGCGGCCTCGGTGACCACAGCGGCGGCCTCGAGGGACTGGGCGCCGCTGGCCACGGCCATCGCGACGGCGGTCTGCAACGCACTGAGCTTGAGAGAGTCCAGATCGACGGTCCCGGCGACATACGTCCGGCCGGTCTCGTCCCGTACGGCCGCTCCCTCGGCGACGGCGTTCCTGGCCCGCGCGGAGCGGGCGAGGGTGATGATCTTGCGGTCTTCCGGGTCGAGAGGCGCTGCTTCGCTCATGCGGATGAGCATAGGACGCGGCCGGGGGCGGGAACGGACCGGCTCCACCGGACCTGCGAGGCCTACCGCTGCCGGTGGCCGGGAGACACCCCCGAAACGGTCGGTCCGGTGGCCGGGCCTCCCCGGCCTGCCCCGTCACCGCCGGAGGCCCTGACCTCCCCGAAGCGCGTCGCTCCCGTGTGGCCGAGGCGCCGAGCCCGTCGCTCCCCGGACCGAAGCCTTGAGGCCCGTGGTTCCCGTCTGCGGCCGAAACCCGCGCTCGTCGCTCTCCTGTGGCCCGAGCCCCGTCGCTTCTGTGCGGCCGGGGCCCGGTCGCTTCCGTGCGGCCCGAGCCTCCGTCGCTTCCGTGTGGCCGGCGCCCGCTGAACTCCGTCGCCGCGGGCGGGACCACCGCCGTGGACGGCACGCCGGCGACGGAGCTCGGCGCACCGCGGCTTCAGTCCTTCCCGTTGGCCATGTTCTCCTCGGCCGGTGGGCCCTCTCCCGAGCGGACGGGCTCCACCAGGACCGTGACGATCCTGTTGCGGCGCCCGGCCGGGGATTCCGCCGTCAGCCGGAGGGCCTTGAGCGAGGAGTCCGAGGTGTCCTCCGAGAGGTCGACCTCGGCCGTGGCGCCCGCGATCGGGACCCGGCCCAGGGACTTGGCCAGCAGACCGCCGACCGTCTCCACGTCCTCGTCGTCCAGTCGCAGGCCGTAGAGCTCGCCGAGGTCACCGATGTCGAGCCGGGCCGTGACGCGGTACGTGCCGTCGCCGAGCTCCTCGACCGGGGGCAGCTCGCGGTCGTACTCGTCGGTGATCTCCCCGACGATCTCCTCGAGGATGTCCTCGATGGTGACGATGCCCGCGGTCCCGCCGTACTCGTCGATGACGACGGCGACATGGTTGCGGTCGTGCTGCATCTCGCGCAGCAGGTCGCCCGCGTTCTTGGTGTCGGGCACGAACACGGCCGGCCGCATGGCGGTGGAGACCAGCTCGGATTCGGAGTCCCGGTTGATATGGGTCTTCCGGACGAGGTCCTTCAGATACACGATGCCGACGACGTCGTCCTCGCTCTCCCCGGTCACCGGGATACGGGAGAAACCGGAGCGCAGGGCGAGGGTGAGCGCCTGGCGGACGGTCTTGGCCCGCTCTATGACGACGAGGTCGGTACGCGGCACCATGACCTCACGGACAAGGGTGTCGCCGAGTTCGAAGACGGAGTGCACCATGCGGCGCTCGTCGTCCTCGATGAGGGACTCCTGCTCGGCGAGGTCCACCAGCGCGCGCAGCTCGGCCTCGGAGGCGAAGGGGCCCTTGCGGAAGCCCTTGCCGGGGGTGAGCGCGTTACCGAGGAGGATCAGGAGCTGCGGGATGGGGCCCATGACACGGGCGAGCGGCAGCAGGACGTACGCGGCCGCGGTGGCCGTGTTCAGCGGGTGCTGGCGGCCGATGGTGCGCGGGGAGACGCCGACGGCGACATAGGAGACGAGGACCATCACGCCCAGGGCGATGGTCAACGCCTCCCAGGTCTCGTCGAATTCGCGCACACAGGCGTAGGTGACCAGGACGCCCGCGGCCATCTCGCAAGTGACGCGCACCAGCAACGCGACGTTGAGGTAGCGGGTGGGGTCCTCGGCGACGGCCATCAGCTTGGCGCTGCCGCGCCGCCCGGAGCGTGCGGCTTCCCCCGCGCGGAAGCGGCTCGTACGGGCGAGTCCGGTTTCGGCGCAGGCGGCGAGCCAGGCGACGACGACCAGCAGGACGGCGGCCGCGACGAACTGTCCGGTCATCGCGTGGTGGGGGCCGGGGACGGCCCTTCGAGGCCGCGTTCGGCACGCCAGCCGTCGATGATCGCCTTCTGCAGGCCGAACATCTCGGCCCTCTCGTTGGCCTCCTCGTGGTCGTAACCGAGCAGGTGGAGGACGCCGTGGACGGTGAGGAGCTGGAGCTCCTCGTCCATCGAGTGGGCCGTCTCCGCTTCCTCGCCTTGCTTCTTCGCCACTTCCGGGCAGAGCACGATGTCGCCGAGGAGCCCCTGGGGGGGCTCCTCGTCGTCCTTCGCGGGCGGGCGCAGCTCATCCATCGGGAAGGACATGACATCGGTCGGCCCGGGCAGGTCCATCCACTGGATGTGGAGCTGTTCCATGGCGCCGGAGTCGACGACGATCACCGAGAGCTCGGAGAGCGGGTGGATACGCATCCGGGTGAGGGCGTAGCGGGCGACGTCCAGGACCGCCTGCTCGTCGATGTCCGTTCCGGATTCGTTGTTGACGTCGATCGACATGGGGTTTTGCGTTACTTTCGTCGGTTTGTCACAGACCGTTGCGGCTGTCGTACACCTCGTACGCGTCGACGATACGGCCCACCAGCTTGTGGCGGACCACGTCACTGCTGTTGAGAATCGAGAAGTGGACGTCGTCGACCCCTTCGAGGATCTCCCTGACCTGGCGCAGACCGCTCTTCGTGCCGCCCGGGAGGTCGATCTGGGTGACATCACCCGTGATCACGATCTTGGAGTCGAAGCCGAGCCGGGTGAGGAACATCTTCATCTGCTCGGGGTTCGTGTTCTGCGCCTCGTCGAGGATGATGAACGCGTCGTTGAGCGTCCGGCCGCGCATATAGGCCAGCGGAGCGACCTCGATCGTCCCGGCCGCCATCAGCCGCGGGATCGAGTCCGGGTCCAGCATGTCGTGCAGCGCGTCGTAGAGCGGGCGCAGATACGGGTCGATCTTCTCGTAGAGCGTGCCGGGCAGGAAGCCGAGCCGCTCGCCCGCCTCGACGGCCGGCCTGGTCAGGATGATCCGGTTGACCTGCTTGGACTGCAGGGCCTGGACCGCCTTGGCCATGGCCAGATAGGTCTTGCCCGTACCGGCCGGGCCGATGCCGAAGACGACGGTGTGCTTGTCGATCGCGTCGACGTAGCGCTTCTGGTTGAGGGTCTTGGGGCGGATGGTGCGGCCGCGGTTGGACAGGATGTTCTGGGTGAGCACCTCGGCAGGGGACTCGGTCTCGCCCGCTGCTCCGTCCTCCTCGCGCAGCATGGCGATCGAGCGTTCCACTGCGTCCTCCGTCATCGGCTGGCCGGTGCGGAGCACCAGCATCATCTCGTCGAACAATCGCTGGATCAGCGCTACTTCCCGCTCGTCGCCGACCGCGCTGACCTGATCACCCCGTACATGGATGTCGGTGCCGGGAAACGCCTTCTCGATCACGCGCAGCAGGGAGTCGCCGGAGCCCAGGACCGTGACCATGGGGTGCTTGGCGGGGACGGTGAAGTGGGCGCGCGCCTGTCCCCGCTCGGGGGTGTTGGCTGTGGGTGTCTGCGTCATGGGCCGGCTCTCTGGCCTCCAGACCCGCCTTCTGTGCTCGACATGCCGTACGTCTTCCGCACGGCGCCTACGGGTATCCAGCCTACGACGGAGCACCGACAAGTCCCGAGTACTTTTCGCGGTACGTCACCCGCGTCCGGGCCGCCGGTCCATACCTCGGGACGCGGCTCAGAAGGACGGCCGGGGAGGAGGCTCGGCGGGCGGCTCAGGGGGCGCCCGGGACGCGGCTCGGCAGGTGGCTCCGGGGGCGCCCGGGAGGAGCTCGGAGGGCGCTGGCTCAGGGACAGCCCGGGAGGAGGCTCGGCGGGCGGCTCAGGGGGACAGCGGGGAGCGGCTCAGCGCTGGCGGAAGCCGATCGTGGGGACGGCGCGGCGCAGCGGCCCGGGGCGGCCTCCGGCGGGCAGCAGGTCGTCGAGGAAGGCGTAGTGCCGGAGGGCGGCCGCCTGGTCGTCGTAGGACTTCACATGCTGCCACCAGGCAGCGACCTCGACCCAGCCCGGGGCGGAGAGCGAGCCGCCGAACTCCTGGACGGAGAGGGCGGCCGTCAGACCGGCGAAGGCGAGCCGGTCGGCGAGCGGCCAGCCGGCCAGGGTGCCGGTGACGAAACCGGCGACGAAGACGTCCCCGGCGCCGGTCGGGTCGAGCGCCTCGACCCGGATGGCGGGCACCTCGGCCGTCTCGCCGGTGCGGCCGTCCACGGCGTACGCGCCGTCGGCGCCCATGGTGACGACGGCGAGCGGCACCTTGTCGGCGAGCGCGTGGGCGGCGGCGCGCGGCGAGTCGGTGCGGGTGTAGCGCATCGCTTCCTCGGCGTTGGGGAGGAAGGCCTCGCAGTGCGCCAGATCGGCGAGGGCGGCGAGCTCCCAGCGGCCGGAGTCGTCCCAGCCGACGTCGGCGAAGATACGGCTGCCGCGGCGCGCGGCGACCGCGACCCAGTCCTCGACGCGGCCGGGGGCGAGGGAGGCGACGCAGGCGCGGGCGGGGGGCGGGCACTCGGGGGCGCCCTCCTGGTCGAGTACGGCGGGCTGCGGCGCCTCGTGGCCGTGCGACACCATCGTGCGCTCGCCCTCGTAGGCCATGGAGACGGTGACCGGGGAGTGCCAGCCGCGTACCCGGTGGGACTGGGTGAGGTCGATGCCCTCGCCGTTCTCGAGGCTGTCCCAGCAGTAGTCGCCGTACATGTCGTCCCCGAAGGCGGCGGCGAGGGAGGTGCGCAGACCGAGCCGGGCGAGGGCGGTGGCCATGTTGGCGACCCCGCCGGGGCTGGAGCCCATGCCGCGCGCCCAGGACTCGGTGCCGCGGACGGGGGCGCTGTCGAGCCCGGTGAAAATGATGTCGAGGAAGACGGAGCCGGTGAGGTACACGTCGACGGGCGGGTCGGCAGGGGTGCGGAGGGCAGCCAGCGGGTCGAGCAGACGGCCGGCCGCCGCCACGACGTCCGCCGCCGGCGGACCGCCCGATGGCTGGTTTCCGTCTCCTGACATCACCATGACTCCCTGGCCTCACCACGATCGTCGCAGGTTGCACCACTGTGCCCCAACGTAAGGATCCGGCCAAGCTCAGCGGATGCGGTGCTCGCGCCAGAAGGCGCGCAGGTCCTGGGGGGTGGCCGCTCGGGCGGCTCGCTGGAAGTCGGCGGTGGTGGCGACACCGTGCCAGTGGTCGCGGACGTACTGGCGGAGCAGCCGCGCCATCGCCGGGCCGCCGATCTTCCGCTCCAGGTCGTGCAGGGCGCAGGAGCCGTTGACGTAGACGACGGTTCTCCAGGCGGACTCCCGGCCCGTCCCGCCGCGGGCCCAGTGACCCATGGAACGGGTGATCGCGTCGTCCCGGCGCGGCCAGGAGACCCGTTCCCAGCAGCCCGGGCGGTGGTCTCCACGGAACACGTCGGCCGCGTAGACGGCGAAGGACTCGTCCAGCCAGGGCTCGCGGAACTGGTCGTTGCCGACGATGCCGTACCACCACTGGTGGGCCACTTCGTGCGCCACGGCCATACGCGCCGAGCTCAGGAGGACGAGGCCGGGGTACTCCATGTTGCCGGACGTGGCGTCGAAACCCGTCGTGGAGGACGAGATCGACCTCCCCGTCCGGGTAACGGCCGTAGCGCTCCCCGAAGTCGTCCAGCGCGGCGGCTGCCTCCTTCCGGGCCGCCTCGGCACCGGCCGCCGAAGTGGTGGGGGTCCGGTAGGAGTTGACCCTCACACCGCCCCATGAGACATCAGCAGCCGTACGGAACGGCCCCGCCGCCCAGGCGAAGTCGCGGACCCGTGGCGCGGTGCCGGTGGTCACGGTCCGGCCCCGCTCCCCCGGCCGGGCGACGGCCGTCCCCGTCGTGGGAACCTTCAGCCGCGACGGGTGATCGAGCCGTACCCGGAAGTCGGCCACGAGGCTGTGGTAGCTCTCGCCGAAGCCCACGTCGGGGTCCAGATGACGGCCTGCTGCCAGGACGGGCACGGCATTGCCGAGGAAGCGGTAGTCGCCCGACCGGCCGAAGCGCTCGGCGCGGTCGGGCACGGCGAGCGACAGCCGGAATCCCAGGGTGGTCCGGCCTCCGTGCGGCAGCGGCTCCGCCAGATCGACGCGGAGCGCCGTGCAACCGACAGAGGTGCCCCCCGGGCTGCCGCCTTCGATACGGGTGATCCGCACCGGCGGCGGCGTACTCCGGCAGCCCTCGCGGGAGTTGCCCCAGAGCCGCAGGTGCACCGTGTGCAGGGGCGCCCCGGTGGTGTTGGTGAACGATGTCCGCTGCCGGCCGGTCCAGTGCGTGCCGCTGCGGTCGCTGCGCAGCCGGATGTCGTACACGGGCCGTGCGAGGTCCCCGGCGGCGCGCGACGCACCACCGCCGCCCGGCGCGGCCGCCGCGGCGGTCCCGGGGTGCGCGCCGGGCACGGGAGCACCGGGCACGGCGGCCCGTACGGAAGGACTGGCAGCCGCCCGGTCGGCGGCGCCCGGTGCCCCGCCGGGTACGGTCAGCAGCGCGGCGGCCACCGCGGCCGGAAGGGCGGAGCGGACGGTCCGTTTCATGGCGCGGCCCGGGGTGCGGCCGGCTCGTTCAGCCGGACCTCCACCTCGCCGAGTGGCAGGACCTCCGCCTCGCCGAGTGCGCACGACTTCGCCATCGACTGCCCTGGATCTCGTTGCCTGCGGCATGCCTGGTGCGCGGCCCTGATGCCAGGCTACGCCGGGTCGCCCGGCACCGCCCGCCGATCACGGGGCGCGCTCAGGGGCCGCCTTGAGGTGCCCGTTCACCGGCGCCGCTCAGCGGCCGCGCCACCCGTGACGTTCTTCCGCGGTGCCCTGCTCGACGGTTGGGGGCGATCGGCGCCGGGGACTCCCCGCCTTCTGACCCGTCGTCGAGCCCTCCCGGCCCGGCCACCGCAGAGATGCCCGGCCGGCCTCGACGCAGGGGTCGGCGAACGTGCCCACCGGGCGCGCGGGCGGGCTCAGCGGCCGCGCTTCAGCGGCGCTTGGGCAGCGAGACCCTCAACAGATCGCGGGCAAGGGTCAGTTCCCCTTCGAAACCGGCAGCCCGCGCCTGGCGTTCGAACTCCGCGGGATCGGAGTAGCGCTGGGAGAAGTGCGTGAGCACCAGATGACCCACCCCCGCCTCCGCGGCAGCACGGCCTGCCTGACCAGCCGTCAGATGACCGTGCTCCTCGGCCAGTCGTATCTCCTCGTCCAGGAAGGTCGACTCGATGACGAGCATGTCGCACCGCTCGGCGAGAGCCTGCACCCCCTCGCACATCCGGGTGTCCATGACGAACGCGAAACTCTGCCCCCGCCGTGCCTCGCTCACCTCATCGAGGGTGACCGTGACGCCGTCCGCGGTGGTGAGCACGCCCTCGCGCTGGATCCGGCCGATCTCGGGGCCGCGGATCCCGTACGCGGCCAGCCGGTCGGGGAGAATGCGCCGTCCGTCCGGCTCGGTGAGCCGGTAGCCGAAGGCCTCCACGGAGTGCGAGAGCCTGCGGGCCTCGAGGGTGAAGTGCGGCCCGGCGACGATAACGCCGCCCTCGCCGGAGACCGGTTCCTCGCGCAGCTGCACGGTCTCGCGGTAGGCGGTGGAGTAGCGCAGCCGGTCGAAGAAGCGCTTGCCGCTCGCCGGGTAGTACGCGGTGACCGGATGAGGGACCCGGTCGAGGTTGATGCGCTGGACGACCCCGGCGAGGCCGAGGGAGTGATCTCCGTGGAAGTGTGTGACACAGAGCCGGGTGAGGTCGTGGGCGGCGACGCCCGCCAGCAGCATCTGCCGCTGGGTGCCCTCACCGGGGTCGAACAGGATGCCCTCGCCGTCCCAGCGCAGCAGATAGCCGTTGTGGTTCCGGTGCCGGGTCGGGACCTGACTCGCGGTGCCGAGGACGACGAGTTCGCGGGAGGACACCGGGACGCCTTATCCGGGCGGCCAGTTGAGGCCGCGGCCGCCGAGCACATGCGCATGGGCGTGGAAGACGGTCTGGCCCGCGCCCGAACCGGTGTTGAAGACGATGCGGTACCCCGTGCCGTCGACCTTGTCCTCGGCCGCCACCTCGCCCGCCTCACGCAGTATGTCCGCCGTGAGCTGCGGCTCGGCGGCCGCGAGGGTGGCGGCGTCGCGGTAGTGCGCCTTGGGGATGACGAGGACATGCGTGGGCGCCTGGGGGTTGATGTCGCGGAACGCGACGGTGGTCTCCGTCTCGCGTACGACGTCCGCCGGGACCTCCCCCGCGGCGATCTTGCAGAACAGGCAGTCGGCCTGCGGTTCTCCCGCCATTGCCCGAGCCCTCCTTCACCGAGTCCACTGAGCACGCTTCGAGCCGAGTACGCACCGAGCCGAGTGCTGTTCTCGAGCCGAGTGCTGTTCGATCAGTACGGTCGCATGCTAGCGGGCCCGCCCCTCAGCCCCGGTATCCGCGGCGCCGCCGGGCGTCTCCGCTGCCCGGGCAGACGACGGCAGGCAGCGCCAGGGCGGAGCCGGGGAAGGCCGCGAGCACCGCCGGGCCCCGTCCGCGGGACCCGCCACCACGCGTACCTCCACGAGACCCGGCAGGAGGACGGCAGACCGTCACGGCCACCGACGGACAGCCACACGCCACCGCGAGCACGTCCGCGCGGACCCGCTCCGACACTCCACGCAGCAGCTCGGTCAGGAACAACCGGAGCGGTACGTCCTCGGGCGCAGCGTCCACGGCGGCGCGCAGGCGGATCAGCGGTTTCTCATCGCCATGGGCACTCCCTACAAGGGTGCCCGGGGTCCGGTGCCTCGGCGGACGGCAGGGTTCCGGCCCGGGCGTTACGGGTGCGGGCGACCCGTGAAAAACCTGCCGTTCCGGTGAGCGCGATGGCGGGCGAGCAGCACTCCGACGACTGGTCGAGGCGGGATCGTGGCTGCGGCCGCACCGCCTCGCGTGGTCGCACAGAGCACGACGGTCCACCCCCATCGTGGTGAGGCCGTTGGCTGTACTCACCCGAACCGGCCGACGGTACGGTTCTGGTGTCGCAGCAGAACGGAGCCCCAGGATGCCCGACGACACCGGCATGCACATCGGCGCGCGGATTGCGGAACAGCGCAAGTTGGCGCATCTGACACAGCGCGGCCTCGCCCAGTCAGCACACGTCTCGTTCAGTCTGCTCAGCAAGGTGGAGAGCGGCCACAGGCCGGCCTCACCGGCTCTCGTCGCGGCATGCGCCCGAGCACTCGGCATCGAGAGCAGCGTGCTGGTGGGCCAGCCGTACACAGAGGAAATCCGAGCCGACCGATTCGAGGCGCCCCTGGCGGCGCTCCGCGCCAGCCTGGAGAACTGGGACATGGCGCTCGACACCGGCGTGCCGCTGCGCCCGCTCGACCACATCGCCCCATCAGTCAGCGGGCTGGGGCAGGCACGACGCGCCGCGAACTACCTCAAGGTGGCCCGCGACGCCCCGGCGGTCATTGACGAGCTGGTGGAGTCGACCCAGCAGTACGAGGGCTCCCGGAGGGAACGCGCGCACCAGTTGCTCGCGTACACCTACCGGTGTGTGCACGATGTGGTGTACAAGCTCGGGCACCTCGATCTGGGGAACACCGTGCTCGCCCGCATGTCGTACAGCGCAGAGCGGAGCGGCGACCCGTACATGGTCATGCTGACCGCCTACCTCCGGGCGCAGGGGAGTTTCAGCACCGGTCGGCACGATGTCGGGCTGCGGCTGATGAATCGGTCTCTCGACGACGTCGAGGAAGCCGCCACAGCGGGGGAGCGTGCCGCACTGTGCGTGCAGGGCAACCTACGGCTGCGGGCGGCGATCCTGGCCGCCCGCAGCGGAGACGCGGAGCAGGCGCGTGCCGAGCTGGACGAGGCAGCGGCCACAGCGAAGCGGCTGGGTGGCGACACGCAGAATTACGTGTTGTCCTTCGGCCCGTCCAACACCTCCATTCACAAGGTGGCGGTGGAGGTGGAGCTGGGCAACTACGGCCGTGCGGTACAGGAAGCCCGGGAGATCCGCTTTCCCGCCGAGTTCGTCGAGACCTCACCCGACCGGGTCGGCCACCACTTCATCGACCTCAGCCGCGCCCAACTGTGGACCGGCGACCGCGGCGGAGCGCTGGAGTCATTGCAGAAGGCCCGCCACGCCGCCCCCCAACAGGCCCGCTTCCACCCTCACGCCCGGGAAACGGTCCTCGCACTGCGCCGGGCGGACCGGCAGAGCAGTGAGACACTGGCCAACTTGGCTCACTGGATGGGTATCTAACGGTTTGTCAAGGACCGTGGGTTTCACAAGCTGTGAAACCCACATGCCTTCCGCATCGGCACTCTGTGACGGTCAGAACACCGTCCGTACACGGAGCCGACCATGTCCACCAGTCCCGACCGACCGCTCGCCTACATTTACGACCGGCACGCGACGCGGTCGCCCGGTACCCTCGATCTCCGTCTCGACGGCTGCCGCACGTACGCGGAACGGCAGGGCTGGGAGGTGGCCGGTCACTGGGTCGACCGCGGAGACGACGCGCTGAGCGAGGAGCACCGCCCCCAGCTGGACGCCCTGTGTGCCGCGATGGGCCGGTGCTCCGACGCCCGTACGAGAGTTTGTCTGGTGCACAGCTGGGAGCGCTTGTGCCGCGACGCCATGGCGCGCGAGCGGTTGAGCCGCAGGGTCGCGCTCGCCGGTGGCCGCACCGTCACCAGCTTCGGCCAGTCCGACGAGAGCGCACGCGCGACGCTCGCACCGTCGGAGGGCTGAGCCATGAGCACGGAGCGGATGTGCCATTGGCACAAGGAGTGGACGAGCGAGGGCGTTCTCGTCGCCGCTGTCGAGACCGGGAGCGGACCGGGCGCGATGTTCTACGCCTGCCCCGACTGCCGGGAGCGGTACGGGCTCCAGCCGCTGGACCCGAACGGCGACAGCGCCCCCGGGCCGGGTTGAACCGGGTTGGCCCCACAGGCCCCTGCCCAGAAGACAGCAGGCTCCCGGGAGCGTACGCGCTGTGGCCTCCCGCTCGGGCGCCGGATCCTGTGACCAGCGTCGCATTGCATCAACCGAGGGCGGCACCCTCGTGGGGTGCCGCCCTCGCAGGGAGTCGATGACCTGCTGTGGCCGCGGCTACCGGGAGACGGAGCCGATGTTCTTGGATCTGTCGACGGCGACGCACTGGGCCCGGGTGTGGCTGCCGGAGGCGGTGAGGGTCAGGCTGTTGGGGTTGCCGCAGTTGTTGTTCTGCCGCCCCTCCTGCGCGGTGTTCTGCTGGAACAGGCCAGCTGTGCTGGAGCCGCCTTCGGCCTCTGCGCCGTCGCTGATCTCGGCGGTGCCCACGCGGGTGGAGTGGTCGATCGTCTTGCAACGGGTCTCCGCCCGGCTGTCCGTCAGGGTGATGCTGGAGTTGTTGGGGTTGGCGCAGTTGTTGTTCTGCCGCCCCTCCTGCGCGGTGTTCTGCTGGAACGCCGTGCCGGCTGTGCTGGAGCCGCCGGTGGTGCGGGCCCCGCCGGTCTTGGTGACGGCGTGCTTGGTGTGGGAGCCATCCTTGTTGGTGCAGTGGCTGTCCACCCGGCCACCGGTTGCGGTGATACGGGAGGCGTTGAGGTTGGCGCAGTTGTTGTTCTGCCGGCCCTCCTGCGCGGTGTTCTGCTGAGTCACGGTGGTGCCGGCTGTGCTGGAGCCGCCCGTGGTGCGGGCGCCGCCGGTCTTGGTGACGGTGTGCTTGGTGTGGGAGCGGTCCTTGTTGGTGCAGTGGCTGTCCACCCGGCCACTGTCACTCAGGCCGATGCTGGAGTTATTGGGGTTGGCGCAGTTGTTGTTCTGCCGCCCCTCCTGCGCGGTGTTCTGCTGGGCCACAAACGCAGCTTGGCTGGAGCCGCCGGTGGTGCGCGCCCCGCCGGTCTTGGTGACGGCGTGCTTGGTGTGGGAGCCATCCTTGTTGGTGCAGTGGCTGTCCACCCGGCCGCCTCTCGGGGTGATGATGGAGACGTTGGGGTTGGCGCAGTTGGCGTTCTGGCGCCCCTCCTGGGCGGTGTTCTGCTGAAGCACGGCGTCGGCCGTGGCGGTGCCACCGGTGGTGCGGGCCCCGCCGGTCTTGGTGAGGGCGTGCTTGGTGTGGGAACGGTCCTTGTTGGTGCAGTGGCTGTCCAAACGGCTGTCCGCCACGTCGATCCCGGAGACGTTGGGGTTGGCGCAGTTGGCGTTCTGCCGTCCCTCCTGCGCGGTGTTCTGCTCGAACGCCGTACCCGCCGTGCTGGAGCCGCCGGTGGTGCGGGCGCCGCCGGTCTTGGTGACGGCGTGCTTGGTGCGGGAACGGTCCTTGCCGGTGCAGTGGCTGCGCGCCCGGCTGTCCGCCAGTTCGAAGTTGCTGTTGGGGTTGGCGCAGTTGGCGTTCTGCCGCCCCTCCTGCGCGGTGTTCTGCTGGGCCACAAACGCACTTTGGCTGGAGCCGCCGGTGGTATGTGCCCCGCCGGTCTTGGTGACGGCGTGCTTGGTGTGGGAGCGGTCCTTGCCGGTGCAGTGGCTGTCCGCCCGGCTGTCCATCAGCTCGAAGAAGCTGGAGGCATTGGGGTTGGCGCAGTTGTTGTTCTGCCGTCCCTCCTGCGCGGTGTTCTGCTCGAACGCCGTACCCGCCGTGCTGCTGCCGCCGGTGGTGCGGGCCCCGCCGGTCTTGGTCCCGCTGTGTTTGTTGTGGGAGAGGTCCTTGGCGGTGCAATGGCTGCGCAGCCGACTGTCCACCAGTTCGAGGCCGGAGGCGTTGGGGTTGGAGCAGTTGTTGTTCTGCCGGCCCTTTTGAGCCGTGTTCTGCTGGACCACGTTCTCAGCCGTGCTGGAGCCGCCGGTGGTGCTGGCCCCGCCGCCCTCAGTCAGAGTGTCCTTGTTGAAGGACGCGTCGCCGGTCGCACAACGGGTCTCCGCAAGGGAATCGGTCAGTCTCGGTGCCCCGAGGAAGCTGTTCGGGTTGGAGCAATTGTTGTTCTGCCGGTGTGCCTGCGCGGTGTTCTGCTGCGACAGATCGCCGCCCGTGCTGGAGCCGCCGGTGGCGGTGGCGCCGTGGTCGGCGGCGAAGGCGATCCCAGAACCGGTGGACACCAGGCCGCCCACCACCAAGGCCGCCAGCGTGGTCCTCCTGATCTTTTGCAGTTGCACCATTTCTCCTACGGCGGACTCGGGGTCGAAACGTTCTGAACGTCTCTTCTCAACGACGTCCGAGTCCGGTGGGACATTGGCATGAACCGGCGTTCCCCCGCACGGCCCACAGAGGCTCGATCGGCTGGTCGCGACCGCGCTCCGGCCGGAAGGTCTCCACCGCGTACTGCTCCCGCTCGTCCCGTAGCAGGGTCGCCCACCGGATCGGCTTCCACCGTGGGGGCGTCCGTTGCCGGGGCGACATTCAGCCAGGTCAGCGAACGTACACGCGCTGGGAAGGCGGCGGCCCCTCCCGGGGATCGACCGCTCGCGACAGCGCCCCCGGGCCGGGTTGGCCCCAGCCCCCTCCGCAACGGGCCACCCGCCCCGGTCGTCGTCCGCCCCCGGTCGTCCGCCCCCGGTCGTCCGCTCGCGCCGTGGCGGACGACCGGGCCTGCGTCATGCCTGGGCCCGTCGCCGCGATCACGGCAGGGAAACGGCGCCCTCGCCCGGATCACGGCAGGAACAACGGTGCCGTCCCCGGGATCACGGCAGGGACGGCGGTGTCTTCGCCGGGGTCTCGGCGAGGGCCTCCAGTGCGAGGCGGATCGCCTCGTCGAGCTGGGGGTCGCGGGCCGCGGCCCAGTCCTGCGGGGTGTGGACGACCTCGACGTCCGGGTCGACCCCGTGGTTCTCCACGTCCCAGCCGAACCCCTCCAGCCAGAAGGCGTACTTGGGCTGGGTGACGGATGTGCCGTCGACCAGACCGTAACGGTGGTCGATGCCGATCACCCCGCCCCAGGTGCGGGTACCCACCACCGGCCCGATACCGAGGGCCTTGATCGCCGCGTTGACGATGTCGCCGTCGGAACCGGAGAACTCGTTGGCGACGGCGACGACCGGCCCGCGGGGCGCGTCCAGCGGGTAGCTCAGGGGCGCCATACCGCGCGGCAGGTCCCAGCCGACGATCCGGCGGGCCAGCTTCTCGACGACCAGCTGGGAGGTGTGTCCGCCGCGGTTCTCGCGGACGTCCACCACCAGGCCCTCACGGGCGACCTCCACCCGCAGATCGCGGTGGAGCTGCGCCCATCCGGAGCCGACCATGTCGGGCACATGGAGATAGCCGAGACGGCCGCCCGACTGCTCGTGGACGTAGGCACGCCGGTCGGCGACCCATGCGTGGTAGCGCAGCGGTTCCTCGTCGGCGAGGGGTACGACGACGACGTGCCGGGGGTCACCGCCCCCGGCCGGGGCGATCGTCAGCTCCACGGGCTTGCCCGCCGCGCCGACCAGCAGCGGTCCCGGGCCGGTGACGGGGTCCACCCGGTGCCCGTCGACGGCGAGGATCGCGTCCCCGGCCCGTACGGCCACACCGGGCGCCGTGAGCGGTGAGCGGGCGTGCGGGTCGGATGTCTCGGAGGGCAGGATCCGGTCGATCCGCCACACCCCCTGCGCCGCACCGGACCCGGCCGCACCACCGGCACCGGCCCCTTCACCGCTCGCGTCGACGTAGGAGAGGTCCGCACCGAGCAGGCCCTGCCGGTGGGCGGGATCCCCGGGGCCGCCGGGCGGGGTGACGTACGCATGGGAGGTGCCCAGCTCGCCCTGGACCTCCCACAGCAGATCGACGAGGTCGTCGTGGGTGGCGACTCTGGCGAGTACGGGGCGGTAGCGGTCGAGCACCGCGTCCCAGTCGACGCCGCCCAGGTCGGGGCGCCAGAAGTGGTCCCGCATCAGCCGACCGGCCTCCGCGTACATCTGCGGCCACTCGGCTTCCGGGTCGACCGTCAGCCGGATGCGCGACAGGTCGACGGTGGTGCCGTCCGCACCGCCGTCGTCATCGGCGGGCTTGCTGTCGGCCGGTACGATCCGCAGCTTGTCGTGGGTGGTGAGCAGCACCCGCTTGCCGTCGCCGGTGACGGCGAAGTCCTCGGCCTCCTCGGCGAGTTCCTCCACCCGCCGCTGTCCGAGGTCGTAGCGCTCCAGCGCCGTGGCCGGGCCGTCGTCCTCGGGTCCGGCGAGGGACGCGCCGAGGACGCCGCGCAGCGGATGGCGCAGCCACAGCACTCCGCCCTCGGCGGCGCGCAGCGTGGAATAACGGCCGCCCTCCACCGGGAAGGGCACGGCGCGGTCGGCGAGCCCGTCGAGGTCGATACGGGTGGCCGGCGGGGCGTGCTCCTCGCCGTCACGGCGGTCGCCGTCGCCCTCGGGCTTCTCGTCCTCGACGGGGCGGCCGTACCGCTGCGGGCCGAACGGCGAGGGCGTGGCCGCCGCAAGGGTGATCAGATGCGGACGGCAGGCGCCCACGAACGCGAGGTCGAAGACATGCGCGTCGTAGACCGGGTCGAAGGCCCGCTCGGAGAGGAAGGCGAGGTGCCTGCCGTCGGTGGTGAAGGCGGGCGAGAAGTCGTTGAAGCGCAGCGGGGTGGCGTCGGCGACCGACAGATCGGCGGTGTTGGCGATCTTCAGCTGCCGCAGCGGGCCGGGGCCGGGGTGGGACCAGGCGAGCCAGCCGGAGTCGGGCGAGAAGACCAGGCCGTCGGCGTCCCCGTACGCGCTGCTCGCAACCTCGCGGACCTCGCCGGACTCACGCTCCACGAGCAGGACGCGGCCGTCGTGGGAGGCCACCGCGACCCGGCTGCCATCGGGGGCCACGGCGAGGTCGAGGACCCGGCCGAGCTGCCCGGCGGCGAGGCGGCGCGGGGCGGCTCCGGGCGCCGTACCGGCGGCGGGGGCGAATTCGAGGGCGTCCTCCCCCTCCGCGTCCGTGACCCAGACGACATGCTCCGCGCCGCGGGAGCTGCCGCGGCCGTCGCGGGCGGCGTGGAAGGTGCGGGGCATACGGGCCCGTACGCCGGGTTCGGCGGCGAGCGCGCGGGCCGGGCCCTCGCGGTGGGTGACCCAGTGGATGCTGCCGCGCACCTCGACGGCGCTTCCGCGGCCGGTCCGGTCGGGGCGGGCGTCGCCGAGATACGCGGCGGCGCGGACCGGGTGCGGCTGGAGGTCGCTGCGCTGTCCTCCCAGGCGGATGTCGAGGCGGCGCGGCTCGGCGTTCTCCAGGTCCTCCAGCAGCCAGAGTTCACCGGCGGAGGAGTAGATGACCCGCGTGCCGTCGGTGGCGGCGTGGCGGGCGTAGAAGCCTCCCCCGGGCTCCGTGGCCCCCACGGCGGTGTGGCGACGCAGGTCGGAGCCGTCGGGCAGGGAGGAGTAGAGCGCGCCGACGCCCTCGTGGTCGGAGAGGAAGGCGATCCTGCCCTGGCCGCCCTGGCCGCCTTCGCCGGAGGACACCCCGGTCACCCACAGCGGGCACTCCAGGTTTCCGTCCAGCCCGGCGTGGAGCCGTTCGAACTCCCCGCCGCCCGTGCGGTCGATCCACAACTTGCCTGCCGTGCCACCGCGGTAGCGCTTCCAGGCGGCGGCCTCGCGCCCCATCGTGGCCGACAGCAGGAGCACGGCTCCGTCCGGCCCGTACGCCACGTCACCGACCGGTCCGTACGGGAGCGTACGAGCCGGGCCGCCGTCCGGCGGGACGGCCCGTGCCCAGGTGCGGCGCAACGACGCCTGCCCGTACGCACTGATCGCCAGGATGTCGCCGTCGGGGGTCCAGCCGCGGACCGAGGTTTTGACGCTGCCCCAGTACGTCAGCCGGGCCGAACGGCCGCCGTCGAGCGGAGCGGTGTGCACCTCGGGGGCCCCGTCGCGGGTCGACGTCCAGGCGATGTGCCGGCCGTCGGGAGAGATCCGTGGGTGCGAAACGGGCATGTTGTCCGCGCTGACACGCCAGGCGCGGCCGCCGTCGAGAGGCGCCGCCCAGACGTCGTCCTCGGCGGTGAAGGCGATCAACTCGCCGTGCAAGTGCGGGAACCGGAGGTACGAAGGCTGCGTCACGCCCGCCACACTAACCAGGCGACCCCACCCCCCACCAGCGGTTTCAAGCAGGTGGGGACCGGCTCGCGCGGAACGCCGCGGTCCGTACCGGCCGCTCAGGACCAGCGGCCGGTACGCCCCAGGAGGAGCGCCGTGGCCGCCGTACCGGCGGTGGAGGTACGCAGCACGGTCGGACCCAGCCGGTACGGCTTCGCGCCCGCCTCCGCGAAGACCGCCAACTCCTCCGGCGAGACACCGCCTTCCGGGCCCACGACCAGCACGATGTCGCCCTCGGCGGGGAGTTCGGCGGTGGCCAGGGGCTCGCTGTCGCAGTCACGGTCCTCGTGGAGGACGGCGGCGAAGGCGGCCCGGCCGAGAAGGGCCGCGACCTGCTTGGTCGTCATCGCCTCCGCGACGTCGGGGAAGCGCACCCGGCGCGACTGCTTGCCCGCCTCGCGGGCCGTACTCCGCCACTTGGCGAGGGACTTGGCGCCCCGGTCGCCCCTCCACTGGGTGATGCAGCGGGCCGCCTGCCACGGCACGATCGCGTCGACGCCGGTCTCGGTCATGGTCTCGACGGCCAGTTCGCCTCGGTCGCCCTTGGGGAGGGCCTGGACGACGGTGATCCGCGGGGACGGCTCCTCCTCGGCGGAGCACGCACCCACCTGGACGACCAGCCGGTCCTTGCCCTCGACCGCGCGCACCACGCCGTCCAGCCGGCTGCCGTGCCCGTCGGTCAGGACGACGTCCTCCCCGGGGCGCATCCGCCGTACCGAGACGGCGTGCCGCCCCTCGGCGCCATCCAGCACGAACTCGGCCGTGCGGGGCACGGCATCGACGACGAAGACCGGTGCGGTCACGAGGCGGCGCCCCGCGTCAACGACGCCCGTGCGGCCTCCATTTCGGACGCCAGGACCTCGACGAGCCGGCCCGCGGGCATCTCGCGCGCCATCCGGTGGCCCTGCCCCGCCCACAGCGCCATGCCCTGCGGGTCCCCGGCCGCGGCCGCGGCCTTGCGCAGCCCGGCCGTGAGGTAGTGGATCTGCGGATACGCGGCCGGGGCGTACGGGCCGTGCTCACGGATGAATCGGTTGACCAGCCCGCGCGCCGGACGGCCGGAGAAGGCCCGGGTCAGCTCGGTGCCGGGGAACATCGGGTCGGTGAGGGCCCGCTTGTGCAGGGCGTTCGCACCGGATTCGGGGCAGACGAGGAACGCCGTGCCGAGCTGGGCCGCAGTGGCCCCGGCGGCCAGTACGGCCGCGATCTGCCCGCCGCGCATCAGCCCGCCGGCGGCGACGATCGGCAGCTGTACGGCCTCACGGACCTGGGTGATGAGCGTCAGCAGGCCCACTCCGGTGCCGGTGCCGTCGGCGTACGGGTCGTCGTGGTGGGTGCTCTGGTGGCCGCCCGCCTCGATGCCCTGCACACAGACGGCGTCGGCCCCGGACCACTGGGCGGCCTGCGCCTCGGCGGGGGTGGTGACGGTGACCACGGTCAGGGTGCCCGCGGCGGTGAGGGCGTCGAAGACGGCCCGGGAGGGGCAGCCGAAGGTGAAGGAGACGACCGGGACCGGGTTGTCCAGAAGGATCGCGAGCTTGGCCTCGTAGGCGTCGTCGGTGCTGCCGTCCGTGTCACCGAGCGGGGTCTCGTACCAGCTCGCCTCGCCCGCGAGCTGCTCCCGGTAGACCTCGACGGCGGCCGGGTCGGCGACGGAGGGCTGCGGCATGAACAGATTCACGCCGAAGGGCCGGGCGGTGAGCCCGCGCAGCTGCTTGATCTCCTCGTACATGGCCTCCGGCGTCTTGTACCCGGCGGCCAGGAAGCCGAGGCCACCGGCGTCGGAGACCGCGGCGGCGAGCTCCGGGCCGGAGGCGCCACCGGCCATGGGGGCCTGCACGATGGGGTACGGCGAGAGATCGGTGAGCGCGGAGGGCATGACCACATGGTGTCACGTCCCCGGCCCGCGCCCTCGAACGGGCTCGGCTCCGTGCGACCGGGTCGGGCGGCGGTCCCGCCCCGGGAGAGCGGCACCCGGGCCGCCGGGCGGGTCGTAAGCGCGGGGGGCGGAATGGGCAAGCGCGGAAAGCACGGGGGCGGAAAGCGCGGGGCGGAGGAGCCGACGAGCCGGACGGCGTGCGGCCCCAGGCTCCCTCCGGCCGAAGCACGGGGCCGCGGGCGGGGATCGGGCCGCCGGGGAGGACCGGGCTTCGGACCGCGGGCGGGGATCAGGCCGCGGGGAGAACCGGGCATCGGACCGCGGCCGGGAATCAGGCCGCCGGGGAAACGGACTTCGGACCCCGGCCGGGAATCAGGCGCCGGGGAAACCGCGCTTCGAGCCGCAGGCGAGAACCGGTGCCGGGAAACCGGCTTCGGGCCCGCGGGCGGGAACCAGGCCGCGGGAGCGGCCCGCGCACACCCCCCGGGACCGTGCGAAGCCGACGACGCGCGGGCGACACCGGATCAGGTCGTCCGCGCGCCGTCGGCAGAGCCTCAGCGGCCGTTGAAGGCGTCCTTCAGGCGCGAGAAGAGCCCCTGCTGTCCCGGCTGGAAGTGACCGGAGGGCCGCTCCTCGCCGCGCAGCTTGGCCAGCTGCCGCAACAGGTCCTCCTGCGCCGGATCGAGCTTGGACGGCGTCTGGACCTCGACGTGCACGATCAGATCGCCCCGGCCGCCGCCGCGCAGATGCGTGACGCCGCGCTGGTGGAGCGGGATGGACTGACCGGACTGGGTACCGGGCCGGATGTCGACCTCCTCCAGCCCGTCCAGCGTCTCCAGCGGGCACTGGGTGCCCAGCGCCGCAGCCGTCATGGGGATGGTGACCGTGCAGTGCAGATCGTCGCCGCGCCGCTGGAACACCGGGTGCGGCAGCTCATGGATCTCGACGTAGAGATCGCCCGCCGGGCCGCCGCCCGGGCCGACCTCTCCTTCGCCCGCGAGCTGGATACGGGTTCCGTTGTCGACGCCCGCCGGGATCTTGACGGTCAGCGTGCGCCGCGACCGTACGCGCCCGTCTCCCGCGCACTCCGGGCACGGCGTCGGCACGACGGTCCCGAAGCCCTGGCACTGCGGGCACGGCCGCGAGGTCATGACCTGGCCCAGGAAGGACCGTGTCACCTGGGACACCTCACCGCGGCCGCGGCACATGTCGCAGGTCTGCGCCGAGGTGCCGGGAGCCGCGCCCTCGCCGGTGCACGTGGTGCAGACGATCGCGGTGTCGACCTGTATGTCCTTGGTCGTGCCGAACGCCGCCTCGTCGAGCTCGACCTCGAGCCGGATCATCGCGTCCTGGCCGCGCCGCGTACGGGACCTCGGCCCACGCTGCGAGGCGGTGCCGAAGAAGGCGTCCATGATGTCGGAGAAGTTGCCGAAGCCCGCGCCGAAGCCGCCGGCGCCCCCGCCGCCCGCCTGGGACAGCGGGTCTCCGCCGAGGTCGTAGACCTGCTTCTTCTGCGGGTCCGACAGGACCTCGTAAGCGGCGTTGATCTCCTTGAACCGCTCCTGGGTCTTCGGGTCCGGGTTGACGTCCGGGTGCAATTCGCGAGCCAGGCGCCGGAACGCCTTCTTGATCTCGTCCTGCCCTGCGTCGCGGCGCACGCCGAGTACGGCGTAGTAGTCCGTGGCCACTTACGACTCCGCCAGGATCTGTCCGACGTAACGTGCCACTGCGCGTACCGCTCCCATCGTTCCGGGGTAGTCCATGCGGGTCGGTCCGACCACGCCGAGTTTGGCGACTGCCTCGTCGCCCGAACCGTAGCCGACCGCGACGACCGATGTGGACGTCAGCCCCTCGTGGGCATTCTCATGCCCGATTCGTACGGTCATGCCGGAGTCCTTGGCCTCGCCGAGGAGCTTGAGGAGCACCACCTGCTCCTCGAGAGCCTCCAGCACCGGCCTGATGGTCAGCGGGAAGTCATGTCCGAAGCGGGTGAGATTGGCGGTGCCGCCGATCATCAGCCGCTCCTCGGTCTCCTCGACCAACGTTTCCAGCAGTGTCGCCAGAACCGTGGAGACCGTGCCCCGGTCCTCCGTCTCGAACGAGTCGGGCAGATCCTGCACCAACTGCGGGACATCGGCGAACCGGCGCCCCACGACCCGGCTGTTCAGCCGCGCCCGCAGGTCGGCCATCGACGCCTCGCCGAACGGCGCGGGGCAGTCCACCATGCGCTGCTCGACCCGCCCGGTGTCCGTGATCAGCACGAGCATGATCCGGGCCGGGGCGAGCGACAGCAGCTCCACATGGCGGACGGTCGACCGCGTCAGCGACGGGTACTGGACGACCGCGACCTGCCGGGTCAGCTGCGCGAGCAGCCGGACCGTACGGCCCACCACGTCGTCCAGGTCGACGGCGCCGTCCAGGAAGTTCTGGATGGCCCGGCGCTCGGGCGAGGACAGCGGCTTGACGCCCGCCAGCTTGTCCACGAAGAGCCGGTACCCCTTGTCGGTCGGGATACGGCCCGCGCTGGTGTGAGGCTGGGCGATGTAGCCCTCGTCCTCCAGGACCGCCATGTCGTTGCGCACGGTGGCCGGGGAGACACCGAGACCGTGGCGCTCGGTGAGCGCCTTGGAGCCCACCGGCTCCTCCGTCCCCACATAGTCCTGGACGATGGCGCGCAGTACCTCGAGTCTGCGTTCACTGAGCATGCGCACACCTCCAGCTGTGGTTCCGTGGCCTCGCCTGGCACTCGTAGCGTTTGAGTGCCAGCTTCCCCCGAGCCAGTGTACGGCCGGGTGGTATGAGCTGGGCAAGGGCGGCCCGCCCGCCGGGCGGACCCGGCGGCGGGCAACGCTATCGCGTCACCACTAGCGTCGTCGTATGGACCGCACTTGGGAAGAGCCGGGTTGGGAAGAGCTGGTACCGGGCGTCGCGCGGCGCCGTCTGCCCGGCTGGGACGCCACGGCGGGCCTCGTGCACGGCCCGGCGGGTGTTCTCATGGTGGACGCGGGGTCGACGCTGCGCGAGGGCGCCGAACTACGTCGGCAGGCGGACCGGTTGCTCGGCAGGAGGGTGACACATCTCGCACTCACCCACCCCCATTTCGATCATGTCCTCGGCGCCGCGGCCTTCTCCGGGGTGGAGGTGTACGGGGCGGTCGGCTTGGAGCGGATGCTCGGGCGCCGCGGGCGGGAGTCGCTGCGCGACGACGCCGTACGGCACGGGGTGGACCCGGAGACCGCCACGGAGGCCGCGGATCTGCTCGTACGGCCGCGCCATCTGGTCAGCGGCGAGATGACGATCGGGCTCGGCGGGGGGCGGGAGGCGGTGCTCGCGAATGTCGGCCCCGGCCACAGCGGCCACGATCTGGCGGTCCTGGTGCCCGGGGAGGGCGGGACGCCCAGCGTCGTCTTCTGCGGGGATCTGGTCGAGGAGTCGGGTGAGCCGCAGGCGGGTCCGGACGCCGTACCGGGGCAGTGGCCGGCGGCGCTCGACCGGCTCCTGGAGCTCGGCGGTGAGGACGCACTGTACGTGCCCGGACACGGTGCGGTGGTCAATGCCCGGTTCGTCCGGGCCCAACGCGACGTGCTGGCGGCCCGCTTCGGCGTGTCGTAGCCACGGCCCGCGGTCTCTTCCTACTGTCGGGCGATGCGCAGCAGACAGTACGGGCCGGACCTCACGCCGCCGTGGAAGCCGTGGAAGAAGAAACAGCCCGCCCCCGAGGTCCCCGCCGAGCCCGGCCTCGTGGTCGAGGAGGTCGTCACCGGCTTCTGCGGTGCGGTGATCCGCTCGGAGAAGACCGCGGAGGGGCCGGCCGTCACCCTGGAGGACCGGTTCGGGAAGCACCGGGTGTTTCCCATGGAGCCGCGGGGCTTTCTCCTGGAGGGGCGCGTCGTCACGCTGGTGCGCCCCTCGGTCACGGCCCCGCGCGCTCCGGGCCGTACGGCATCCGGCTCGGTCGCCGTCCCCGGCGCCCGCGCCAAGGTGGCGCGGGCCGGGCGCATCTACGTCGAGGGCCGGCACGACGCGGAGCTGGTCGAGCGGGTCTGGGGCGATGACCTGCGCATCGAGGGGGTGGTCGTGGAGTATCTGGAGGGCGTCGACGACCTGCCCGCCATCGTGCGCGAGTTCTCCCCGGGCCCGGGTGCCCGCCTGGGTGTCCTGGTGGACCATCTCGTGCCCGGATCGAAGGAGTCCCGGATCGCGGAACAGGTCACCGACGCCCACACGCTCGTCGTCGGGCACCCCTACATCGACATCTGGGAGGCCGTGAAGCCCTCCTCCGTCGGCATTCCGGCCTGGCCGTCCGTACCCCGCGGGCAGGACTGGAAGACGGGGGTCTGCCGGGCTCTGGGGTGGGAGGAGAACACCGGTGCGGCCTGGCGGCAGCGCATCCTCGGGTCGGTCAACAGCTACAAGGACCTCGAACCGGCGCTGCTCGGGCGGGTGGAGGAGCTGATCGACTTCGTCACGGCTCCGTAGGAGGCGCGGGACCGGTCACGGTGTGTCCCGCCGGAACGGCCGCGGGATCGGTCTGCGGGACCCGGCCGCGGAATCGGTTGCCGGGCCGGTGCGTCCGGTCGTGCCGGTGGGCCCGGGTGGGTCCCTCCGGCACGGCGGTTCCCTTTCCGGTCGACCGTGCTCCCGGCGGCTCCAGGCGGTCGACCGGTCCGGTACGACGGCGGCGGCCCGGCGCGTCCGCGCAAGGTCAGGACCGCCCGGCCCGCCCCGTACGGGCCGGGCCGGGCCGCAGCAAGCCGCCGCTGGTCAGTCCACCAGGTCCCGGACCACCGCGTCGGCCAGTAGTCGCCCGCGCAACGTCAGCACCGCCCGCCCCGCCCCGTACGGGCCCGGCTGCAGCAGGCCGTCCGCCAGTGCGCGCTCGGCCGCCCGTGCACCCGCGGGCGCCAGCAGATCCAGCGGACAACCCCCGCCCAGCCGCAGCTCCAGCAGGATCCGTTCGACCCTCCGGTCCTCCTCGGCCAGCACCTCGCGTCCCGCACCGGGGGACCGTCCCTCGCTCAGCGCCTGCGCGTAGGCGCCGGGGTGCTTCACGTTCCACCAGCGCACTCCGCCCACATGGCTGTGCGCGCCCGGCCCGGCGCCCCACCAGTCGGCACCGGTCCAGTACAGCTCGTTGTGCCGGCAGCGGCCTGCTTCCGAGGTGGCCCAGTTGGACACCTCGTACCACCCGAAACCCGCTTGCGAGAGCTTCTCCTCGGCGATCAGATACCGGTCGGCGTGCACGTCGTCGTCGGTCATCGGCACCTCACCCCGGCGGATCCGGCGGGCGAGCTGGGTGCCCTCCTCGACGATCAGGGCGTAAGCGGACACATGGTCGGGGCCCGCCCCGATCGCCGCGTCCAGGGTGGCCCGCCAGTCGTCGTCGCTCTCCCCCGGCGTGCCGTAGATCAGGTCGAGATTGACATGACCGAAGCCGGCGGCCCGGGCCTCGGCGACGCACGCCTCCGGCCTCCCGGGGGTGTGGGTCCGGTCCAGCACCTTCAGAACGTGCTGTCGCGCGCTCTGCATACCGAAGGAGACCCGGTTGAACCCGGCGGCCCGCAGCTCCGCCAGATACCCCGGATCGACGGACTCCGGATTGGCCTCGGTGGTGATCTCCGCGCCGTCCGCCAGCCCGAACTCGTCCCGTATGGCACCGAGCATCCGCCCCAGGTCCTCGGCGGCCAGCAGCGTCGGTGTCCCTCCGCCGACGAACACGGTCTCGACCCGGCGCGGGTCGTCCCCCAGCACCTTCCGCGCGAGCCGGATCTCCTCGGCGAGCGTCTCGGCGTAGTTGTCCCGGGAGGCCAGGGCCCCGCCGGAGCCGCGCAGCTCGCTCGCGGTGTAGGTGTTGAAGTCGCAGTACCCGCAGCGGGTGGCGCAGTACGGCACGTGCAGATAGAAACCGAGCGGCCGGGCGGCGGCCCCGTCCAGGGCATGACGTGGCAGCGCCCCGTCGTGGGGCATGGGCTCGCCGTCGGGCAGTGCGGATGGCATACGGCCCATTGTCCCCGACGGGCCGGTGTCCTGGACGAGGCCGGTGTCCTGGACGGGGCCGGTGTCCTGGACGGGGCCGGTGTCCTGGACGGGCCCGGCTTCCGGCCCCTGCCGGGACAGGTGCCCGATCGGCCCTGGGGCCGGGCCCGGCCGGGCGGCCGCCCGTTCTCAGGCGTTCCCGGCACAGGTTTTCCCGGCCCCACGGGCCTCCGGAGCGACCCGGCACCCGTCTCCCGGGCCCTCCGGCGCTCCCGCGTATCCGGTCGGCGGTCCCGCCTGTCCGGTCGGTGGAGTCGCGCATGCGGTCCGCGGTCCCGTCGGTCCGGTCGGCGGAGTCGCGCATGCGGTCGGCGGTCCCACGTATCCGGTCGGCGCGTGCCGCGGAGGGTCGGCGGTCCCGCGTATCCGGTCGGCGCGTGCCGTCAGCGAGCCTGGAGAACGAGCAGCGCCAGGTCGTCGTCCGGCGGCAGCTCGTCGAAGGCGTGCACCGCCTTTCTGATCCGCTCCGCGATGTCAGCCGCTCCCAGCCCGGCGCACCCCGCCAGGGCCGCCGCCAGCCCGTCGCCGTCGTCGAACTGGCGCCGTCCGGAGCGCCGCTCCGTCACCCCGTCCGTCACACACAGCAGGGTGTCACCGGGCTCCAGGACGAAGGACTCGGTCTCGTACCCGGTGTCCTCCAGCACGCCCAGCAGCACCTGCGGGACCGCCACCGGCCGTACGGCGCCGTCCGGGCGGAGGAGCAGCGGCAGCGGATGCCCGGCGCTGGCCAGGGTGCAGCGCAGGCCGCCGCCTGCCTCCTCCGTCGGGACCAACTCGCCATGGAGCAGGGACAGGAACCGCACCTGGGTGACCTCCCCCGCCGGGTGCGCCCCCGCCGTCGCCACGGCGGCGACCGCGGCAACAGCTGCGGCCGCGGCTTCCGTGGCCTGCGTCGCGTCGTCCACGAGCATGCGGTTGAGCCGGTCGAGCACGCCCGCGACGCTGTAGCCCTCATGCGCGAGCAGCTTCAGCCAGGGCCGGACGAGCCCGGTGACAACGGCCGCCTCCGGCCCGTTCCCGCACACATCGCCCAGCGCGAAGCACCATCGGCCGTTCCCGGCCTGGAAGATGTCGTAGAAGTCGCCGCCTGCCCAGGCGCCTTCTCCCGCCGGTTCGTACACCACCTGCGTGTCCACGCCCGGGATGGACGCGATGCTCCTGGGGCGCAGTCCGCGTTGCAGGACGAGGCTCGTGGTCGCCTGCCGGGTGTACTGCCGCGCCGACACCACCGCGAGCGCGACACGGCGGGCGAAGTCCTCGATCAGGGCGGTCACTTCGTCGGGGATACGGGCCAGGCCCGCCCGGCCGAGCAGCAGCGTGCCGACGCTGCGGCCGCCCGCGAAGAGCCGGCAGGCCAGCGCCGAGCCGTCCTCCTCGTACGGCTCCGAGTCGGGCCCCTCTCCGCCCAGCGGCTCGCTTTCGGAGACCGGGCGGGCCTCCCCGACCAGCGGCTCGTTCCCGGAAGCGCGGGCGCCCCCGAGCAACGGCTCGTCTCCGGAAGCCGTGAAGGCATCCCCGACCAACGGCTCGTTCTCCAGCACCGGGGAGACGACCGGCCAGGGCCACGGCACCGGCCAGCCCAGCGCCGCGTCGGGCAGCGCCGGAGGATCCTTCTCCAGCACCGCCCGCAGCCCCTCGATACGGGTCTCGCTCGCATGCCAGACCCGGGCCAGCCGGGGTGCCGAGCCGGGGCCGCGTCCGCCCTCGCCGTCGAGCCACACCGCGCACCAGTCGGCGAGCCTCGGTACGAGCAGCTGTCCGGCCAGCGCCGCCACCTTCTCCTCGTCGAACTGCCCGGCCAGCAGGTCGGACGCCTCGGCCAGGAAGGAGAGCGCGCCACGGCTGCCCCAGCCGGAGTCCGGCTCCCGTCCGGGTGACGGCCCCCAGCGCACGCCCCCGTCGTCGCCGCCGGACGGGAGCGGCATCCCCGCTGCCGGAGCCGCGCCCCACAGCGGTGGCGCGCCGCAGAGATCCGCCGGGTCCGGCGCGACGGAGTCCGTGGCGGCGATCCGGAACCATACGGTCTTGAACCCCCGCCGGTAGCTCACGCCCCACGCCTCGGCGAGCGTACTCACCAGGTGCAGCCCGCGGCCGTACTCGCCCGTGGGATGCGGCTCGCCCCGGACCGGCCGCGCCGGGTGGCGGTCGGAGACCTCCACCACCAGGGCCTCCGGCACGGGGTCGGCGCCCTCCGGACCGGCCGTCTCGACCAGACGGCAGACCAGTTCGACATCCGTCCCCGCGTGCACCACCGCATTGGTCACCAGCTCGCTGGCGAGCAGGGTCGCGTCCTCCACGAGCCGGTCGGTGAGCAGCCCAGGCGCCGCCGGTCCGCGGTCCGGCAGCCCGCGGTCCAGGAGCCCGCGTTCGGCCCACTCGGCGAGCACGAGGCGTACGAACCGGCGGGCGGCAGCTGGCGACAGAGGATTCCCCGGCAGGCTGGTGTGCGCCGCCGCGCCGGGCCCGCGGACGGCCGTCCGGGAATCGGCGGTATCCCGCTGCATCGGAATGGACCCCACGCTTCGTCTCCTGATCGGTTCGGGCAATCGGCCGCTGACGGCACCGCCAGAGTGACAGACTGGTCCCGTCCATGAGCGCCGAGTCACCGAAGTGGGAAGCACCGACGTGGGAAGCACGGAAGTGAGCGACCCGGAAATGGCCGTCGACGAGCACATACGCGTGCCCAGGGCAGGCACCGCAGCCGTCGCCGCCCCGGCCCTGACCCACCGCAGCCTCCGGACCGTCCCCGAGGGCCGCACCATGAACAGCGGCTCCGCCGCCGACCGGGCCGCCATCCTCCTCGTGGACGACATGGAGGACAATCTCGACGCCCTCGAAGCCGTACTGGGCTCGCTCAACGAACGGCTCGTACGGGCCCGTTCCGGGGAGGAGGCCCTGCAGGCGCTGCTGAGCGAGGAGTTCGCCGTCGTCCTGCTCGATGTGCTGATGCCCGGCATGGACGGATTCGAGACCGCCGCGAACATCAAGCGGCTCGACCGGACCAGAGACGTACCGATCATCTTCCTGACGGGCAGCGAAACCGACCGAGGCTATGCCTTCCGCGGCTATTCGACGGGCGCGGCGGACTTCCTCGCCAAGCCGTTCGACCCGTGGGTGCTGCGGGCCAAGGTCAGTGTCTTCCTCGATCTGCACCGCAAGAACCGGCAGTTGCAGCGGCTGCTCACCCGCGACCAGGAGCGGCTGGACGAGCTGGACGAGCGGCTGGCGGCGATAGAGACCTGCCTCGCCTCGGACCAGGCGCCCGACGCGGCGGAGTTACGGGAGAGCGTGGCCCGGATGGAGAAGACGCTGCGGGAGCTCCGGAGCGGGCGGGAAGGGTGGTGACCGGGAAGGGTGGTGGCCCCCGGCCGCCCCGTCCGGGTCCGGCCCCCGCCGCCCGGGCCGTAGGACGCGTCACGTCTCCGGGACCCGGCCGGCGTGGGAGGGCCCGGCCCCGACGCGTGGCGTCTCCGGGCCGGGCCCCCCGTACACGCTCACGGGTACGTGCTCACGTGCTGACGTGTTGGGGCCCGGCCGGGCGTGCATACGTGTACGGGCGGGCCGGGGGCGCGTCACGCTCCCGGCTCAGCCCGGCGCGCATCGCACCTCCCGGCCCGGCCCCGCGTACGTCACGCCTCGCGCGAGCCGTCGTACATCTCGTCGATCAGGTACTTGTACTCGCGCTCCACAACAGGGCGCTTGAGCTTGAGGCTCGGAGTGAGCTCACCGTGCTCGACGTCCAGGTCACGCGGCAGCAGCCGGAACTTCTTGATGGTCTGCCAGCGCTGCAGTCCCTCGTTGAGCCGGGCGATGTAGCCGCTGATGAGCTCCTGGGCCTCCTGGGACGCGACGACCTCGGCGTACGGCTTGCCGCCGAGCCCGTGCTCCTTGGCCCAGCCCAGGATCGCCGGTTCGTCGAGGGCGATGAGGGCGGTGCAGAAGTTCCGGTCGGCGCCGTGCACCAGGATGTTGGAGACGAACGGGCAGACCGCCTTGAACTGGCCCTCGACCTCCGCCGGGGCGATGTACTTGCCGCCCGAGGTCTTGATCAGGTCCTTCTTGCGGTCGGTGATCCGCAGAAAGCCGTCCGGGGACAGCTCGCCGATGTCACCGGTGTGGAACCAGCCGTCGGACTCCAGCACTTCGGCGGTCTTGTCCGGCAGCCCGTGGTAGCCCTCCATGATGCCGGGGCCGCGCAGCAGGATCTCGCCGTCGTCCGCGATCCGTACCTCGGTGCCGGGCAGCGGCTTGCCCACCGTGCCCGTACGGTATCCCTCGCCCGGGTTGACGAAGCTCGCGGCGCTGGACTCGGTGAGGCCGTAGCCCTCCAGGATGTGGATACCGGCGCCGGAGAAGAAGTAGCCGATGTCGGGGGCCAGGGCGGCGGAGCCGGACACGGCGGCGCGCATCCGGCCGCCGAACGCCTCCCGGAGCTTGGCGTAGACGAGCTTGTCGGCGATGGCGTGCTGCACCGTGAGGCCGAGGGGCGCGGTGCGGTTGCCGGTGCGGCGGTAGTTCTCCTGCGTCACCTTGGCGTACTCGCGGGCGACCCCGGCCGCCCAGCGGAAGATCTTGTACTTGGCGCCGCCGGCCTCCCGGGCCTTGGCCGCCACTCCGTTGTATACCTTCTCGAAGATGCGCGGCACGGCGGCCATATAGGTCGGGCGGACCACCGGCAGATTGTCGATGATCTTGTCGATACGGCCGTCGACTGCGGTGACGTGCCCGACCCCGATCTGCCCGGAGATCAGCACCTTCCCGAAGACATGCGCCAGCGGCAGCCACAGGTACTGCACGTCGTCGCCGGTCACCATCCCGGTGGAGGGGATGGCGCGGGCCATGTACGACCAGTTGTCATGCGGAAGCCGCACGCCCTTGGGGCGGCCGGTGGTGCCGGAGGTGTAGATGAGGGTGGCCAGCTGGTCCGCGGTGATCGCGTCGATCCGCTTGCGGACGCTGTCCGGGTTCTCGGCCAGGTGCGCCGCGCCGCGCTCCTCCAGCTCGGTGAGGGAGATGACCCAGCCGTCGGGGTCGCCCTCGGCCGGCTTCGCGTCCGCCTCCTCGATCACCACGACATGCGCCAGCTCGGGGAGCTGGGCGCGGCATTCCCGGGCCTTGCTCAGCTGCTCGGCATCCTCGGCGACCAGCACCCGGCTGCCCGAGTCCGCCAGGATGTACGCCGTCTCCTCGGCGTTGGTGCTCGGGTAGACCGTGGTGGTCGCCGCGCCCGCACAGAGGACGCCGAGGTCGGCGAGGATCCACTCGACACGGGTGCTGGAGGCGAGCGCCACCCGCTCCTCCGGCTGCACCCCGAGGTCGATGAGACCGGCGGCCATGGCGAGGACGCGGTCCGAGGACTGCCTCCAGGTCAGCGAGCGCCAGATATCGGTCCCCTGCTCCGAGGGCGATGGCACGGGGTAGCGGAATGCCTCCGCGTTCGGTGTTGCCTCGACCCGCTCCAGGAAGAGCGTCGCCACGGAGGGCGGCCGGTTTTCGATCAACGTCTGCGTGTCGCTCACGACATCCTCCGTGGCCCGCGGCAGTGCTGTGACTGGCTGGAAGTTGTTTAACTGGCGAGTAACCTTCAAGCAGGCATCAGGTTAAAGCTCGTACCGCCCTTACGTAAGGGGTGGCAGCCCACCGTCTTGGCCGAGTTTCGTCCATCGGACGGCACAGCCCCGTCATCCCGGGGAAAAGCAGGCGGCTGCGGCTTTCTCCGACATCACCCGTATGGACCGGGAGTGGTGGCATAACGCAAGGCGCCCGCCCCCTGGAGGGACGAGCGCCTGTCGCGTGTGGCGGCCGTGTCCGCCCTCGGCCCGGCCTCGGCCGACCTCAGCTCCGGGGCCTCTGCCTCGTGGTCTCGGCGTCGGCCTCGTGGCTCGCGGTTCGCGTCTCGTCGCGGTTCGCGGTTCGCGTCTCGACCTCGTGGCCCCCTGGCCTGGGGCCTGACCTCCGGGCCCCGGCCTCTGGGCCCAGCTTCTGGCCCCGGCCTCTGAGCCACGGTTGTTGGACCCGGTTCCGGGGCCCTGGCCGCCCTGGCCTCCGGACCCCGGGTTCCCGGACCCTGGCCGCCCTGGCCTCCGGACCCCGGGTTCCCGGACCCTGGCCGCCCTGGCCTCCGGACCCCGGGTTCCCGGACCCTGGCCGCCCTGGCCTCCGGACCCCGGGTTCCCGGACCCTGGCCGCCCT